>NZ_AEEA01000162.1 GCF_000297095.1 Treponema primitia ZAS-1
GGTGAGCTGGCGTTTACTATGCGGTATTACACCGGTTTCAATCCACGCACCCGCGAAGGTGCGACACACACATGGATTTCAGCTTTTCCGTTTCTTTGAGTTTCAATCCACGCACCCGCGAAGGTGCGACCTCATTTTTAAGATCGTCCATCGAATCGGTAATTTGTTTCAATCCACGCACCCGCGAAGGTGCGACCAGGAAAAAGACCTTTTGGGACCGCAGGACTCGTTTCAATCCACGCACCCGCGAAGGTGCGACCTTAACCATCCGCTGACGGGCAGCGGCGGAATCCTGTTTCAATCCACGCACCCGCGAAGGTGCGACCTACGCCCACAATACGCACTCATGCCAACTGTAAATGTTTCAATCCACGCACCCGCGAAGGTGCGACTCGCCACGGTTTATGGCAGCTATCCGCTTTTCCCAGTTTCAATCCACGCACCCGCGAAGGTGCGACACGCTGTTCAGGCGTCAGACTTCTGCTCATCATG
>NZ_AEEA01000163.1 GCF_000297095.1 Treponema primitia ZAS-1
GGACCGGCGTAGACACTACGGGGACTGCTACCAACTACAATGTGGTCCTGGTTAAGTATGATGGCGTGGGGACGGCCCTGTGGGCAAAAACGGTAACGGCGGGGTCAGACGCATCTTACTTTTCTTCCGTCGCGGTAGACGGGAGCGGGAATGTGTATGCCGCAGGAGGGCAGGAGGGCACCGGGACCTTTACCTACGATCCCGGCGTAGACGCTGCGGGGACCAATTCCGCTGGCAGCAACCCCAGGAATGTGGTCCTGGTTAAGTACAAGGACCAGTAATCGGGGGCAGGCTGACCGGATAAGAGCAGCTTCGGGCAGCCTGTTCCTGAACAGGAGTATCAATACAGGCGGCGGGAAAGACCGCAAAGGGAGATACGATTATGGCAAAAAAAATAGATAAAACCCTGAACGAAAAAGTGATAGCCGAATTTATTGTGTATCTGTATGAAGGTTTCCAAAAATTCCGAATTCGGTGACTGTCACCATATCATAAACTTAAGCCCCAAAGCTTAGTTTTTAATTGGATATTTTTTTCACTTTTTTTTATTAAGGCTCACGCAAAAACCCAGCTCCGCCCCCTATTACGGAGTGACCCTACCGGTACTCCAACCGGTGACCCCGCCGTCTACCACATCGAAATCCAAATAAAAGATGATACTACTATGGGCCTCTACCAATCTCCCGAAGTAACTAAAATGCCGGAATTGTCCACAGGCCCATTATAGGGATAGCGTAGATTTGATTTTCATACGCTATATATGGTAGTATTCTCATAAGAAATCCAGGAAAAACAGCTCTGCCGTATTTTTTTTACGGCATATTGTCAAGTTATTCAATATACTATACGATATATGTATAGGGGTACGTATGCTATATTTATTTTCAATAAAAAATTATCGGGGTTTCAAAGATACCATTACCCTTGACCTCTCTGCCTCCAATTATGAATTCAACCCTGAATGTATCCATGATGGATGTGCTTATAAAGCGTTAATTTACGGCTATAATGGCGTCGGCAAATCAAACCTCGGTCTTGCAATAATGGATATAGTTATTCAGTTGACTGATAAAGAAAAAAGTCTCCTTTTAAACAAAAACTATCTCAATGCTGAAACAGACAGCGATATTGTAGAATTTATTTACAAATTTAAATTCAACGAATCGATTGTCGAATATAAATATGGGAAAACTACCCCTGAGACCATTGTTTATGAATATCTTTCCATCGATAATAAATCAATCGTTTCATACAATCGCAGCACAGATGATAAATTAAAAATTAATTTACCAGGTACCGAAATGTTAAATAAGGATATTAATAAAATTCCCATTTCTATAATAAAATATATTAAGTCCAATGCCGTCTTGAAAGAATCGTCCGAAACATCTGTTTTTTTAAACTTTCTTGATTTTGTTGACAGGATGCTTTTTTTCCGAAATTTAGATGACAGGGCATATATAGGATATTCAGTTGGCAGTGGGAAACTTTTTGATGATATAATAGAAAAGAAACACTTTGATGATTTTAGAAATTTTTTTAAAAAAGCTGAGTTACCGTCAAATTTTGAATATCAAAAGATCGGAGATCAATATAAAGTGTTCTTTAATTACAAAACAAATTCAGCCGAAACCAATTTCATTGATTTTTTTCAAAACTGTTCTACCGGCATGAAGTCATTATGCGTTTTTTACTATTGGTTACAGTATGTCAAATTCAGCAAAACGCCACCCTCGTTCATTTTTATTGACGAGTTCGATGCTTTTTACCACCAGGTATTATCAGAATTTGTTATAAACGAAATAAAAAATATAAATAATTGTCAGTTCATACTTACAACCCATGATACAAGCGTTATGTCCAATGACTTTATGCGCCCTGATTGTTTATTCCTTATGTATAAAAACAAAATAAAATCACTATCCAGTTTGACTGAAAAAGAAATTCGGTTTGCCCATAATGTTGAAAAAATGTACCGGGCTGGCGCATTTGATGAGTAATACTATTTTATTAATTTTTGAAGGAGAAAAAACAGAGCTTGATATATTCAGAAGTATAGAGAAAAACTTTTTTGCTTTCGATCAAGGGGCAACTATAATCAGAGCTTCTTTTAAAGGCGAGATATATCAACTTTGGGAAAGAGTAAAGGATGACAATTTTCTTGATATTGTTGAAATACTTAAGGAGCGGGACAATTCAGATATAAAGGATCTTACCCGAAGACAAATATCAGAAGTACATCTTTTTTTTGACCACGATGCACATTCTCATTCTGATGTTATACCACAAGCAGAATATAACAGCTATATTGAAAAAATGCTGCAAACTTTTAATAGTGCATTTGACAGGGGAAAATTATGGATTAGCTATCCAATGGCCGAGGCCATTAAACATTGTAAAAAAGATATAAACGAATGTTTTCACGACAGCATGATTGCAATATCTGAAAACACCAAATATAAAGAGTTGGTAAACAATAATAGTGATTTTCAAGATATTAAAAAACTAGACAATTCAGCCTGGTATTATTTGACCGCTATTAACATTCAGCGGACCTATTGTTTGGTTAATAGTAATTTTAAGGTCATTTCAAATTATGAAGAAATAAAGGAATGGTTTGAATCAAATACCATAATCAGACTACAGATACATGAAAATCAAGTGAAAAAATTTATTATCCCAAAATCAGAGATGGTTGCATTGTCGCCTTTCCCATTGTTTCTTTTAAATTATTTTGGCAGTTCTCTGTTCAATAATATACATTGTTCTGAAACACTTAAAAATTGTAGTTTTTTTTGTTATCAATGATTTTTAACGGGGTGGCGCACGGCTTGTTTCTTTTCCAAAGACCGTTGTATAGTCGGTTTAACTTGCAGATTTGGGGTTAAAAGGATGAGTAAAGATAAAATCAAGGTTTTGTTGATCGAAGATCACCCGCTGACACGACGGGGTTTGGCCTCCTGCCTGACCGATACGGGACGTTGTTCCATTGTTTGCAGGCCATTGATACGGTGATACAGGGGGAGCTGTTTATTGATCCCTGGCTGGAAATTAATGCACAGCCCGATGTGTAAGCTAAATTCACCCGGCGGGAACGAGAGACCCTGGCCCTGGTTAAACAGCATTATGATAATCAACAGATTGCGAAGGCCCTTTCTTTACGTTTACATACCGTGGAAAACCATATCAGCCATATTTACTTTAAAACGGGGCTTACGAAACGGGAAAAATTAGGGAATCTATAGATTCCGGAGTGCAGTTATAGTGTGATTTTACAACTCGGGAGTTTACTCCCGGGTTTATTACAAATCGGGAGTAAACTCCCGCAAACGACAATATTTGTGTATTATTTCTTAAATTTTATAAATAAATTTCAAAGACATTTTAAACCATTCAGAATATAGTATATGACATGACAATTGTTTTTATCCTGCTGTTTTTACTGTTCCCCGAGTTTGTCCATGCCCAGACCGCTTCTATTATGGAT
>NZ_AEEA01000164.1 GCF_000297095.1 Treponema primitia ZAS-1
CGACGACGACTTTAGGGCCCTGCTGGTGAAAGCCCCCGCCGTCACCGGCCTTCTGGCCCCCGCCCACCGGGGGCCACCCCGGTGGCAGTCGGCGACCCCGACAGCAGCACCGGCCTGTACGCCCCCGACGGCGCCCCCTACACCGTGGCGGGCCTCGTCTGGCAGCGGCGCACCGGGACCGGCTCCGGCCCCGATAGCTGGGCCCCCATCGGCGCCGGCGACGCCTTCAAGCCCATCGCCACCTACCGGGCGGCCATCACCCTGCAAGCCGCCAGCGGCTACAAGTTCCCCGGCGGCAGCATCCCCACAGTGAACGGGGCGGACGACGGCTGGACCGTGGACGGCGTGGCCATTGGCGGCGGCGACACCGCCATGAACACCCTCACCTTCACCGTCAGCTTCCCGACGGCAACCGAAGGCGGCACGGTGACCGTCACCCCCGCCCCTCCCACGGACTGGGACATCCCGGCGCCCCACACCCTCACCCTCGCCATCACGGGCAGCCCGCCGGCCACCCCGCTGCTCGTGAAGCCCGACGGGACCATCACCCTCACCCTCACCCCGGCCGGGAGCGGCGGGGACTACACCGGCATCCAGTGGACCGTGAACGGGAACCCCGTGGCCGCAGACCCCACCACCCCCGGGGCCCCATCGGCCTACACCTTCAAGGGCGATGGCCGGAGTCTGGGGACCTACACCGTGGGCGTGCGGGCCCGGCAGGACGGCCTCTGGTACGAGAACCGGGTCAAGGTACCGGTCACCAATGTGGAGCTGGTTCTTGAGGGCCCCTATACCGGAGGCATCACCGCTGTTGTGGAGGACGGCCTCCTCAAAAGCATCACCACCAATGCCGGCGCCATCCTCATCGGCCGCAAGGATGATGAGACCGTTACCCTAAAGCTGGACGAGGACGGCAAACTCCAGTTCCGGGACGCCGATGTTGAGGGCAATGTCCCCATCGGCAGCTATGGGGAGTTCCAGTTGATTAGGACCGCATCCGACGGTCTGGTTGGCACCTACAAGCAGGAAGCGGACCTGGACCTGCTGGGTTCCGCAGCAGAGTGGACGGCGATAGGCAATACCACAACCTTCTTCGATGGAACCTTCGACGGCGATGGCAAGATTATCAGCAACCTGTATATAGACAAATCCAGTTCAAATTACCAGGGCCTCTTTGGCGCCATCGGCGGCGGCAGCAGCACAGTGAAGAATGTGCATATAGTGAGCGGCTCCGTTAAAGGCAACGAATATGCCGGCGGCGTGGCGGGGCTAAACTACGGCGCCATCACCGCCTGCTCCAACAACAGTTCCGTTAAAGGCAACGAATATGCCGGCGGCGTGGCGGGGAACAACCGGCGGCT
>NZ_AEEA01000165.1 GCF_000297095.1 Treponema primitia ZAS-1
AAATATCAGGAACCCCCAAAGGGCTAAACTTGACCCGGCACAAATAGTAAGAATAATTTCACCACGAAGGACACGAAAGGACACAAAGGTGAATAGGATAACTCGTCTTATCCCTTTTAATTCCCCTTTCTCTCCTCCGCGCAAGCGGGCTCTTCTTCGTGTCCTTTGCGATTATTGAATCTTATAATAAATGCCGGGTAGATTACCGCCCGGTTCTACCCGGCAAATTAACCGCAAACGGCTTGTTACTACGTATCTATCCCGGCTTCCCGCAGCTTGCGTTTGAGCTCCTCTATCACTCGGGCGTTTTCTTCAATCACCCGGGCG
>NZ_AEEA01000166.1 GCF_000297095.1 Treponema primitia ZAS-1
ATCCCGCGTAGTCATTTCGTATGACGCAGTTAGGGCAAACGGAGTGGAGCTCTCTCACGTAGCCATTTCATATAGCGAAGTTAGAGCAAGCGTAGTGTAGCTCCTCTGCGTAAAATCATTTCGTATAGCAAAGTTAAGGTGAACAGAGTTAAACCCCTGCGAACAGGCGCCGGTGGGGGAGGTGGAGCCACACTGCGGGATATTTGGAATTCCCTGCTGTAGTAGACCCGCGCAGCGGGGCTGCGGAAGCAGACTCTACAAGCATCCCGCAGTGGGGCTTCACCTCCCCCACCGGCGGTTTTTATACAAGGTGTGTATCCCCGTTCCCCCTACCGCACAGACCTACCACAACCCGATTCCCCACCACCCGCACAACCATAACCCCCGTCCCGCTTTCAATAAAGACCCCTTCAGTTTCCACCATACAAGTCCGCCCCTCAATCTCCGCTTTTCCCGAAGGACGCAGCGTTGTAACAGCTATACCGGTTTTCCCTACCAAGCCCGCATAGTCATCCCCTATGCCGGAACCATCGACCGAGACCGGATCGGGCCCCCCCGCAGTACCGGTGATCCGGCTATGCAGGGTAAGCCGGTCGAATATCTTTATCTTGGGACCCATAAGGGCTATCAGGGCGATTGCCGTAATGGCGGCGAGGATCCCTGCACACACCACCAGTGCGTTACGGCCCAGAAGGCTCCACTCAAAATCATTGCGGGGGAGTATAAAATCCTGCATAGAAAGTATTAGTGATAGACCGACGATGAGGATCCCCGAAATGCCCACCACACCAAAGCCGGGGATAAGAAAAATCTCCGCCGCCAAAAGTCCGACGCCCGCCAGGAAGAGGATCAGCTCCAGGGAACCGACCCTGCCCAGAACGAAGCCGGAGCCGAAAACTCCCGCAAAGGCGAGGATCGCCACCAGACCAAATATGCCGAAACCGGGGCTGTTGATTTCCAGAAAGATCATCACCAGGCCCAGGATGATAAGTATGGCCTGGACCGGGGCGGAGGTTAAAATAGAAAGCGCCGTGTCCGCAAAGCCGGGAAGGCTTTCTGCGGTCACCGCCGCGGCGCCCAGGCTTTCCAGCAGGGCTTCCTGGGTATCCACGATTCCTGCACAGAGACCGTAGCGGTAGGCGTCTCCGCTGGTGAGGGAAAGAAGTTTTCCCGGCGCAGAAATCATAGCAACCCGCTCTACTTTTACATCATCCCGCTCAACCCGCTGCAGTTCCGTCAGGGTTAACGCTTCGGTACGGCCGTCAACCACGACTTCCCAGAGTTCCACATCGTAGTCCACCATGGCCAGGGCTATACCTACGGGGTAACCGTTCCGTTCCGCCAGGGCCGCCATCTGGGACCGTACTGCCGCCACAACCTTTTCGCCGGCGCCCTGGGTATCCCCGGACACCACGGTTACCGGCGCCACGGCTCCCACGGAGGTTCCCGCGGCCATGTAAATCTCCGTACAGGAAAAGGCGATCAGAGCCCCCGCGGACCAGCTTATCCCCATGGACTCCGAATTGTTGTTTACCCAGGCCACGGAGCGGACCGGAGAAGCTTCGGTTCCTTGTATGGACATTATGAAGGAAGCAATCTGCAGGGCCGAATCTACCCGGCCTCCAAAGGTATCAATCTCAAAAATGAGGAAGTTCACCCCCTCCTTCAGGGCCCG
>NZ_AEEA01000167.1 GCF_000297095.1 Treponema primitia ZAS-1
TACTACAGTTTTACCTCCGAGGATAAAGAGGCCGTTTTCCCCACACACGTGGGGGTGTTTCTTCATATTGATAGCTTCATCCCTGCCTATCGGTGTTTTCCCCACACACGTGGGGGTGTTTCTTCTTTTATAAGGCTATGGCCGGGGAAGTATTGGTTTTCCCCCACACACGT
>NZ_AEEA01000168.1 GCF_000297095.1 Treponema primitia ZAS-1
GGCGTTTTCCCCACACACGTGGGGGTGTTTCTCGAAGATCTGGATTTCCGGCGGATATTCGGTGGTTTTCCCCACACACGTGGGAGTGTTTCTTACGGACGATCAGAGCGATATGCTCCGCAATGTTTTCCCCACACACGTGGGGGTGTTTC
>NZ_AEEA01000169.1 GCF_000297095.1 Treponema primitia ZAS-1
ATTTAATCGGCTAAGTATCATTTCATAAGTATTAAAATCTATTTGACTCGATTCGTTCAAATAAATGCTTGAATATTCATTCCCCAGGATTTTTTCCGTCCGTTCTTTTGAGTCAAAACCTCCTATCCAGATTTTAGAACCGTTAGGAAAATCATAAAACCAGTCTGATTTATTTAAGAATGAATTGTAATTAAGCCCTTCAATTTCCGCTAACTTTGGGAAGGTCTGGAAACAGATACTTTGTTTGCAATGTGAAAACCGAAAACGGCCTATTAGATGATCCGTCCCCGGAAATTTAAGCGCCCTTAAAACAATATAGCGGACTATTGCGGTTGTTTTCCCGGACCGTCCCCCACCCTCAGCCAGTACGGTTCTATTTTTTTTGAATAATCGGTATAACTCTTTTTGCTTTTCAGTTTTTTGAAACACTATAAAGCTGCCTCGTCGTCTGAATCTATCTTTTGAATTAAAATGCCACCGTTCATATTTAGATCGGACTTGTCGGCCCAGTGGAATCGGTTTTTCATTTGAAAAATATACATGGTTGGTTGAACATTTCTTAAACAGAGGGTTCCTTCCCGGCCCAGCTTTTCCCAAAATGCCTGAGACAAAGTTAGACCATCGTCAACCGCTTTTGAGAATTCGGGGTATTGTTTTTTCCAGTTGTAAAAAGTATCCCGTGAGATTTTGAGTTCACCGCAGACCTCAATAATTGATTGGCCCTCTCCGAACAAATCGGGCAGTTTATCGGCGATTGTTTTATTGTATTTTGTTGGTCTGCTCATATCGTTAATATAAACTATTTTACACTAATAATAAACCCTGAGGGGCAGATAATCCCCCCAGGGCTTTCCGGTCAGCCTAAAATACCGCCATCCTTCAAAAATTCTTGGCGTTGCGTTGCGCTCATTAGATCAAACTCTCTCCGGGTTTTAATCTTTCCGGCGTGCTGCTTTTGGGATAGCTGCTGCGCTTCGATTGCCTTGCTATCAGAAGTACGAATAAAGCCGGACCCGAATTCCTTGATATACTTACGGTTCAGTAGAACGTCAATCGCTGCATTGGCAACAATGGAATCATGCTCCCCAATTTCTGCCAATTTTTCAAGGATTGCCGCTTCCGTTAGAATTTTTCTTGGTTCATGTTCAAAATAATTTTGTACACGTACGGTTGCAATTCCGATTTTATGTTCCGCCGCATTTGTGTCGATCATATTATTACCTCCTGGTCTGATTCAGACATTGCGAAATACTTAATTTCCGCTTGTAACTTGTTTTCCAATACCGGGCTTTCCCGGTACAGCTCGCCTTGCTTAAAGGGATTCAATTTCATT
>NZ_AEEA01000170.1 GCF_000297095.1 Treponema primitia ZAS-1
AATATGCCCCTTAAACTTCGTTTGGGGTCCTGGTGGTGTAAAAAACATCAGGAACCCCCAAAGGGTCCCCCTGATGTTTTTTACACCACCACCCCCGATAACGGAATTAGGGGCATATTCTTTTCTGCCGGTTCGCAGAACCGGTGTTACACAAGGTGGGTGGAAAATTTTTTATGGATATCTTAAAAACTCGGGCGGATATTGCTGGGCTTTCGGTGTTTTCTGCCCTTAAGAAACATCCCCTGATACAATCCCTGGATATTTTGCTGGAAAGTGTTTTTGCGGAGGCCGATCCCTTAGACTTAATTCGGGGTTGGGCGGATTTTGCGGGAAACTTAGCGCTACTCGCGCAGCAGGATTCGTTTAACTCCTTCTATTCGCTGATATCTTTTTTAACCATCACCGATGACAATGCTTTTACCCGGAAGTTAGAGTCGCAAAGCTACGCTTCGCGAACCACCGGCTCGATGGACCTGGACCAGATTTCCCCGGCGCTATGTGCCCTGGCGAAGAACGACCTGTCCCGGCTTGGGCGGCTCGCCGGCTTCGACTTGCCCGGCTTAGGCGCCCACTTAGCGGAGCTGCTCAACAAGGCAGGGTTGGGGGAAAGCGCTTCCTCCATCATAAAAGAAGCACAGGTTCTGAGCAGTAATGCTGCGGAAGGGGGATCGGGCTTCAATGTTCCCGCTGAACTTTTTCCAAGGAACGCCGACTGGGGAGAAGCCCTGTCGAAACTGGGCGAATATATCCGTACCCATGGGGCGGGTGAATTGGGGCTTTACAGTTCCTTCTCCTGGTCAGGGGCTTCACTCAGGCCGGTTCTTAACCCGGACCCTATTAGGCTGACGGATCTTTCGGGCTATGAAGACCAGCGGTCCATCGTGACGGCCAATACTCTCCGCTTCCTTGAGGGGAAAATCGCCAATAACCTGCTCCTGTACGGGGATCGGGGAACGGGAAAATCCGCCACGGTTAAGGCGGTGTGCAACGAATATACTGAACGGGGACTGCGGCTCATCGAAGTACGCAAGGAACGTCTTCCGGAACTATCGGCCATATTAGACATCCTATCATCCCGATCCCTGCGTTTCATCGTCTTTATCGACGATCTGTCCTTTGAAAGCACCGATGATTCTTTTACAAGCCTCAAGGGCTTGTTGGAAGGGGGCATCGAATCCCGGCCGGATAATGTGGTGGTCTATGCCACCAGCAACCGCCGCCACCTAGTAAAAGAACGTCTTTCCGACCGGCCCAGTTCCGCTGAAGCTGCAAACGCCGCCTCCACCGGGGATGTCCGGGCCTTCGACACCATGCAGGAACAGTTCTCCCTGGCGGACCGCTTCGGCATTACCGTGGTCTACACCGCCCCAAACCAGGATGAATATCTGCGTATCGCCTGCTTCATCGGGCAGCAGCGGGGGATCCTAAACGGCGCCGGGGAAGAGGAACAGCAGCGCTTCCGGGATAATGCCCTTCGCTGGGAACGCTGGTTCAACGGACGTTCGCCGCGGACAGCCGTACAATACGTGGAATGGGTCGCCGGAGGCGCAGGGTTTCCCTGGGAAAGCTAGGACATAAAAAACGCCGCTCACCAGTTACCCGGCAAGCGGCCTCATATATAAAACGCCCCTCATCAGGGCGCACCAGCGCGGAAGCTGGATTATAGCCCCCGCGATACCTTATACTGTAACCCCACAATGATTACCCGTAAAGGATTATTTAACGAAAATTACTATTTATTATTGACAAACTCTTTTTTCAGCAATTCCAAATCCAGCTCAGGATAAACCGGGAAGCGATCCAAAAGTTTCTTTACCCGGCTCAGCGCTTCATCCTTAACCTTGGGATCCACCACATACTTCGTTTTACTCGGCTTGGAAGGATCCTTCGTGTCAGGGCCGGGGCTGGTGCTTTTCAGGACCATGACGATGATGGCCCCAAGCTCCGCCATGTCAGCGGCACTCATGCCCAAGGTGCTTACCGCAGCGGTACCGATGCGAAGACCCGAGGTATACCAGGGGCCGTTGGGGTCATTGGGGAGGCTGTTCCGGTTCAGGATGATATCACAGTCGTGGAGGGCATTTTCCGCCTGACGGCCCGTAAGGCCCAGATTACGGACATTGACCAGGAAAAGGTGATTGTCCGTACCGCCGGTGGGAACCTCAAGGCCGCCTTTGATACAGGCGGCGGCTAAGGCCCGGCTATTATCTACGATCCGTTGGGCATAGTCCTGGAACTCCGGCTTGGCGGCTTCCCGGAAGGCTACGGCTTTGGCAGCGATGACATGGGGAAGGGGGCCGCCCATGGTAAGGGGACAACCCTTGTCCAGAGCATCGGCGAATTCCCTGGTGGCAAGGACTATCCCCGCCCGGGGACCCCGGAAGGTCTTATGGGTGGTACTGGTTACCACATGGGCCCAAGGCACCGGGTCGTATTCTCCGGTAAAAACCTTTCCCGCCACGAGGCCGGCGAAGTGGGCCATGTCTACCATCAATACCGCCCCAACCTTGTCGGCAATCTCCCGCATCCGCTTAAAGCTGATCTTCCGGGGATAGGCAGAATAGCCAGCCAGTAGTATCAGGGGCTTCACTTCCAGAGCTTGCTTTTCAATAACATCGTAATCCAGAAGACCCGTCTCTTTGGAAACTCCATAGCTATGAATTTCAAACATCCGGCCGGATACATTGTAGCGGTAACCGTGGGTAAGATGGCCCCCGGAATAGTAGTCCAGCCCCAGGAGACGCTGGTTGCCCATATCCGCCTTAAGCTGCTTCCACTGGGCATCGCTCAGTTTGTACAGATTCGTTTCGCCGTATTTGGCCAAAGCGGGGTTTTCCACCCTGGTGGTAAGAATCGCCCAATAAGCCAGCATATTGGCATCCACCCCGCAGTGAGGTTGGACATTGGCATATTCGGCGCCGAAAACTTTCCGGGCCTCTGCGGCGGCTAGAGATTCCACGGCGTCCACATTCTCATTCCCCGCATAAAAACGATGGGAAGGCATACCCTCGGCGTATTTATCGGTTAAGAGGTTCCCCATGGCCAATTGAACCGCCATGGAACAATAATTCTCACTTGCAATAAGCTTTACCCGTTTGCGCTGGTTTTCCAGTTCCTTCACAATAGAAGCGGCAATCTCAGGGGCGAGTTTAGCGATCTCCTGGAGATTACACAGATACGCCAGCAGGGATGTGTTTACCTTTTCAGGGGAGGTGGCGGCCAGATATGCAGCAACGGGATTCTTATCCATGAGGAAACTCCAATAGATTGATATGATTACCCAGCATACCCAAAAATGATGGTTTTTTTCAAGGGGATTGGAGAAGGTGTTGACGAACCCCCTCTTTATAATACAGAATGAAGTAATTATGTTTGATAATCGGCGAAGCGCCAGATATCCAACCCTTGCAAGAGCCCTTGTTCCTGAAATATTTGAAGGAGAGGCATTGCTGAAGGATCTCAGTATCACCGGGTGCTGTGTGGAATATACCATGTTTGTGGATATCAAACCTAATACCCAGTGTAAACTGCAGATTCTACCCGATTCTGCGGCGAAAATTGCCCCCTTTGAGCTCCAGGTGGAAAGTCGGTGGGTCCGTTCCGGGGGTTATTCCTGTGAAATTGGGTTTACCATAACCGTATCCCCCAAGGGACGGGATTTTCAGCGTTACGTCGATTACCTTGCCTGGCGATCCACCTCAATTTAAGCTGCCCCGCTTAGAGTACCTTCCCGGACGGATATATCAAGCGGTTTCAGGCTTTGAGGATCATCTGGAACAGGAGCTTGGTAACTGGGACGATTCCTGGGGCCCCTTCTACCGGGCACAAACCCCACCGGATCCGGTTTTCTGGTTTCAAAACTGCTGGTTCAAACCCTTTCGTTTGGAATTTAATTCCATTTCCGAAGCTGCTTCTACTTTACGAAGTATCCAGCGAAACTGGGCGCCCACCCTTTTTACCCAGTTCCGCCGGGGCGTCCTGATACGCTCTAAACTGCCACCCCTATCGTCAAAAAGACGTCCCTTCCCCTGGACGCTGCCGGACAATCCCATGGGAAGCTGGACCCTCCTGGACGCCAATACCCTCATCGGTTCCGCCCAATGCGCCAGCCCTTTTCCCGGGGGGATCATCGAATTTGATGAGGATAAACTGGGCCCCCCCAGCCGGGCCTATGTAAAACTTTGGGAGGCACTGGTCCGCTGCGGCCGTCTGCCCCAGCCGGGCGAGCGTTGCCTGGACGCCGGGGCAAGTCCCGGTGGCTGGACCTGGGCCCTTGCGAACCTGGGGGCAACCGTATTGGCCGTAGACCGGGCCCCCCTGGAGGACCGTATTCTGGTCATGCCCGGAGTCAGCTTCCAAAAGCACGACGCCTTTACCCTACTCCCCGAGGAGATAGGCCCCCTGGATTGGCTTTTCTGTGATGTGATCTGCTACCCTCAGCGTCTGTACGAGTGGATTGAAAAGTGGCTGGCCTCGGGGCTCTGCAAAAATTTCATTTGTACCATAAAGATGCAAGGCGATGGGGACTTTGAAACAAGCCGCCGTTTCGCCGCCATCCCGGGCAGCGCCGTGGTACATCTCTACCATAACAAACATGAATTGTGCTGGATGAACCTCGCCTCAAACAATATATGACATTATTACAAAATGTGTTATACTGTTAAGAATAAATATGATAATCGTGATTGCCCTTTGCGGCCTTGGTGTGGAAAAGGTAGTTTCAAACGAAATACGAAAACTCAGCGGAAATTACCGGGTCCTGGAATCGGGGTTTGGCAGGGTTCGGTTTGAGACGGACATCCCCGGAATTTACCGGGCCCTCATGGCCCTGCGGGGGGCGGATCGCCTACTCTTGGAGGCGGGCCTCTTCCCCGCTGCGGATTTTGATGCCCTTTTCGAGGGGGTAAAGACTATCTCCTGGGAAGCCTGGATACCCGCCGGAATGGGCATACGGGTTGCCAAGGTCCGGTCTAACCGGTCCAAGCTGCAGGGGATCACCACCATACAGGCCATGACCCACAAGGCTGCCGCGGACCGGCTCTGCGAAAAATACCGGCAAACCCGGTTGGACGAAACCGGCCCCCAGGCGGAGCTGCGGGTATATGTGGAAAAGGATCAGGTATCGGTACTGCTGGACCTTTCCGGGGAACCCCTTTTCAAGCGGGGTTACCGTACCGAAGGCGGGGCCGCCCCCCTCAGGGAAACCACCGCTGCGGCGCTTCTGCTCCTGGCCAACTGGCGCCGGAAATTCCCCCTCTACGATCCCTTCTGCGGATCCGGTACCATTGCCATAGAGGCGGCCCTCTACGCCTGGGATGCGGCGCCTGGCTTGGGACGGCGCTTCACCCTGTCAAATCTTATACCGGCAGATGCGAAAACTGAAGCTGCGGTACGGCAGGAACTCCTGGACAAAGTGAACTTTGAACGGACCATACGCATTTACGGAAGCGATTCGGATGTCCGGGCGGTTTCCATGGCCAAATCCAATATCCAGCGGGCCTACGAACTGGCCCAGGGCAAAAGCCCCGGCCCCGGTATACGCCCAGAAATTCGGCTTCCCTGGCTTCCGGATTTCCGGACCGTACCCATGAAGGCGGCCCGGCCCCCGGAGGGTCTTTCCGGAGAACAGGGTTTTATCATCACCAACCCGCCTTATGGAAAACGGCTGGGGGAAGTGGCGGAGGCGGAGGCAATCTACGGGGAAATGGCGGATATCGGAAAACATTTCCCGCTCTGGAAGCTGGCGGTGATCACCGATCATCCCGGATTTGAATCCCACTTCGGCAGGAAAGCCGATTCCTGCCGGGAGCTAACCAACGGCGCCCTGGACTCGTATTTTTACGAGTACGCGGCGCTCTAAGCAAATCAAGTATGCGGGAGATATGGAATGTCTATACCGGTTGAACATGAAAAGAGACGTCAGGAAATCCTGCAAAAGGCCCTGGATGTCTTTATCGATGAGGGCTTTGAAAACGCAACTTTTCAGAAAATAGCGGACCGCTGCGGCATCACCAGGACAACCCTGTATATATACTTTAAAAACAAAAAAGAAATCTTCAACTATAGCATCAAGCTTTTGCTCCAGACGGTAGAACGGGATCTCCTGCAGGTCAGGGGTGACAAAACCCTGGGCAGCATAGAGAAGTTAAGCAAGGTTATCATCCTGATAATTGAACGGCTGGAAGAAAACCGTCCTCTCCTTTCGGTGGTCCTGAATTATCTGCTCTACCTGTCAAAAAGCGATTCCGACCCGGATTACCGGGTACGCCGCAAAACCATACGGATGCGCCATATCCTGGCCTCCATGCTGATAGAGGGTATCAGGGCGGGGGAAATAAAGCCCGTCAATGTCCGCATCATGGATGACCTTCTCTACGGGCTCATAGAAACAGCCATTTTCCGCTTGACGGTCCTGAAACGCCCCGATGCGGGGGAATTGAAAAAAGCGGTGGAAGAGACGCTAAACCAGATCCGCATTAGCCCATAAATGGTTGTAAAATGCAGAATTATTATATATCATATAGAGTATGGCCCAGGGAAATACCGTTGAAGCATTAGGTAAAAAAGTCTTTTTTCTCTATCCTGCAGCGCTGGTACTGAACGAGGTGGTGGAAGAGCTGATACAGGAAGAATATGAGGTTTATGTAATCAAGGATCATGAAAAACTCAAAAAAATCATAACCAAGTACCCCGGTTCGGTTGTCCTGGTTAATATCAGCGAGCAGCTATCCGAGAGGGAGTGGGAAACATGGATCCGGGCAATCATGGCAGACCCTGTTACTGCCAAGGTGGACATAGGCATCCTTGCCCCCAATGGTGATGAGGATCTAAAGCGTAAATACGTCAATTCGGTAAAAGTAAATTGCGGGTATATCCAGGTAAAATCCGATTCAAAACTCCTCATCAAACAGGTTTTGGCGACCCTCATAGCGGTGAATACCAAGGGACAGCGAAAATATATCCGGGCTGCCCCGAGTAGCGAGACCATGACTACCATTAACCTCCCGATAAACGGAGACTTCATCAAGGGAAGCATCAAGGATATCAGTACCATGGGACTTTCCTGCATATTCGACCAAGATCCGGAGCTGGAAAAAAATTCCCTTTGCCAGAATGTCCAGATAAAGCTCCAGAGCGTACTTCTAAAGGTCGAGGGAATCGTCTTTGGTTACCGGGACGATGGGGTTACAAAAACCTACGTTATTGTTTTTACCCAGCGGACCGACCCGGCGGTACGGACCAAGATACGAAAGTTCGTCCAGGGCTCCATGCAAGCCAAACTGGACGCCGAATTTAAGTAATTACTCAACCTTAAACCGTGAAACTTCCTGAACAAGGACATCAATGCTTTCCTTGTTTTCCACACTGATGGTATTTACCCGGTTTACCGCTACATTAATTTCATCCGCCCCTATGGCCATTTCGTTCATCCCGTTGGTGATCTCCTGGGTAGCCAATTCAAGGTTCTTCCCTTCGGTGATAATTTCCTTACTCCCCTCAAGCATCTCCATGGACCCGCCCTTAACCTGCTGGGTAATATTATTAAGCTGACCAATCACTTCCAGAATCTGCTGGCTCCCAACGCTCTGCTCTTCCATGGAGTTCCGGATGTTCTCCGTCTGCTCCGATACGGTCTTTACGCCGGTATCTATGGCTCCAAATTTGCTGAGTACACTATCGGTAGATTTGGTGATCTTGTCGATAGATTCCTTTATCTTCTTCAACACCGTACTGATGGTCTTGGACTGTTCCCCGGAACTCTCCGCGAGTTTCCGGATCTCGTCGGCCACCACCGCAAAGCCCTTCCCCGCTTCCCCAGCGTGGGCCGCTTCTATGGCCGCGTTCATCGATAACAGATTGGTCTGGCTGGCTATGTTCTCCATCACCGCGTTAATTTCCAGCAAGCCCTCGGATTCCCGGGCAATTTCCTGAATATCCGTGGACACCCCCGAAAGCCCCGTGCGTCCCACATCCGAAGCTTCTATTAATTGCCGGACATTTTCCGTGTTCCTTCCCAGGGTATCGGTAACAGATTTAATGTTTGCAATCATCTCCTCAATGGCGCTGGAAGACTTAGCCACACTGGAGCTTTGATTTTCGACGTGCCCGTTGAGCTTGTCGATGTTAATGGTAATCTGTTCCATGGTGGCGTTAGTTTCATTCACCGAAGTGGACTGATTGACAACCCTGGTTTTTATACTCTGAATATTAGCGGTAATCTCATTGATAGCCGATGCCGTCTCGGTCATATTACTGGCCAGTTCGTTCCCAATATCAAAAAGGGCTGCGGTTTGCTTTTTAATGGTGATCACCAGATTCTTGATTTTTTCCAGGGTCAGGTTGAAGTACCGGGAAAGATCGCCGATTTCATCCTTCGTCTTGGTCTCTATCTGTTTAGTCAGATCCCCCTCTCCTTCGGAAATATCCTTGAGGGTATCGGACACCTTGATGATGGGCCTGATAATAGAGAGGGAAATAAAATAGACCAAAATCGACGATATAACAATCGCAATCCCCGCTAACAGCAAGGTAAAGCTCGTAATACTATTTACATTTGCCATTACTGTTTCCAGGGGCACCAGGGCGACCATCGTCCAGGGGGTAAGGGTATCTCCAATAAAGAAGGGATAGCTTTGAAATATCATTCCGTCAAATATCGCCGTATTCGGTTTTCCATCCGCCAGGGACTGTATGACACTGGTTACCCCCTGCTCGCCTACCACAACGCTGCCGGTTTCCTGGATAAATTCTCCCCGCCGATCCGCCGTCCGGTGCGCAATTATCCTGCCGTTATTGGCAAAAAGGGCGGCATACCCCGTTCCATAGGGCTTAATCGGCTCAATAAATTCCTGAGTAGCGTCAAGACTGATAAGGATACCCACCAGCCCCACAATTTCCTTGGTAGCATCCACAATAATGGGTATGACAAGCTCGGTGGTTAACACATCTTTGCCGCTGACATTTTCATACTCCGGATTAGTAATAGTCGGAACCGGTGAAATATTTTCCAATGCGGCTTCCCAAGCAACGTAAGCCTGAAGCTCAACCGGGCCCCGTTCCCGGGTGTAATAGGGAATAAAATTACCCGTCCTGTCCGTGCCGGGGGTATTGGCAAATTCGGCG
This sequence comes from Treponema primitia ZAS-1, assembly GCF_000297095.1. Classification (NCBI taxonomy): domain Bacteria; kingdom Pseudomonadati; phylum Spirochaetota; class Spirochaetia; order Treponematales; family Treponemataceae; genus Treponema; species Treponema primitia. The sequence goes on from NZ_AEEA01000170.1 coordinate 9,124, forward strand.
TCCCTGCCGTCCAGCACCCCGGGTTTCCACACCGAAAAAATCCCCACAAAACGGGGGTTGGACTCCAGAATATCCCGGAGAATTGTCGTATAGATGGGCCGCCGGTCCGTCCGGTCCACAGCCTGATACCCGTTAAAAACATGGGTTACCGCCAACCCAATGTCGTAGTATTTTTGATACCGTGCGGCCAGATAGTTGGCGTTCAGGCCGGTCATGTTTTCCATATTTTCCAGGGTAGCCTCGGTTACCATTTCCCGGGACCGGGTAAGAAACACGAGCGTGATGGTCGCAACCACCGCCACCATCATCACCGCCATTATTATGGTAAGCCGCATTTTTAATTTCATAAATAATTCCTCCGGGAGTCCAATACCTCTGTACTTAGTTTCGCTTCTCAGAGGATGGAGGGGGAGCATTATATTATAAGATTTGTAAGTTTATTAAAAAAAAGCCCCGAATAAATCGGGGCTTGGGTTAAAGCATAAAAACAGTACCGATTATTCTACTTTGAACTTGGACACTTCCTGTACCAGAACATCTATGTTCTCTTTGTTCTGACCGCTGATCTCGTTCACCCGGTTCACCGCAACGTTTATCTGATCCGCCCCGGTGGCCATCTCGTTCATCCCGTTCGTTATCTCCTGGGTCGCCATCTCAAGGTTCTTCCCCTCGGTGATGATCTCCTTACTCCCCTCTAGCATCTCCATGGACCCGCCCTTAACCTGCTGCGTTATCCCATTCAACTGACTGATCACTTCCAGGATCTGTTGGCTCCCTACGCTCTGCTCTTCCATGGCGTTCCGGATATTCTCAGCCTGCTCAGACACGGTCTTTACCCCAGTATCTATGGCTTCAAACTTGTTCAGCACATTGTCCGTCGACTTCGTAATCTTATCTATCGATTCCTTGATCTTCTTCAACACCGTGCTGATCGTCTTACTCTGCTCCCCGGAACTTTCCGCCAGTTTCCGTATCTCATCCGCTACTACCGCGAAGCCCTTCCCCGCCTCTCCGGCGTGGGCCGCTTCTATGGCCGCGTTCATCGATAACAGGTTGGTCTGGCTGGCTATGTTCTCCATCACCGCGTTGATCTCCAACAGGCCCTCGGATTCCCGGCTAATCTCCTGGATGTCCCCGGAAACCTCCTGCAGGCCCGTACGGCCCACATCGGAGGATTCTATCAGTTCCTGGACGCTCTCGGCGTTTTTCCCCAGGGTATTGGTTACCGACTGGATATTGGCGATCATCTCCTCAATGGCGCTGGAAGACTTGGCCACGCTGGAGGTCTGGTTTTCCACATGCCCGTTGAGCTTGTCGATATTGACGGTGATCTGCTCCATGGTCGCGTTAGTTTCAGTAACCGAAGCGGACTGATTGATAACCCGGCCTTTGATACTCTGGATATTGGCGGTAATCTCGTTTATCGCCGCCGCGGTCTCGGTCATGTTGGACGCAAGCTCGTTCCCAATATCAAAGAGGGCTATGGCCTGCCGCTTGATGGTTATCACCAGGTTTTTAATCTTCTCCAGGGTCTGGTTGAAGTACTTGGACAGATCGGCGATTTCATCGTTACCCTTGATGGGGATGGATTTCGTCAAATCACCTTCGCCCTCGGAAATATCCTTGAGGGTCAGGGACACATTGACAATGGGTTTAATAATAGTGGTGGCGATAATAAAGGTGATAATCGCCGAAATAATGATGGCAATCGCCGCTAAAATAATGGTGAATTCCGTAAGGCGATTAACCGATTCAAAAACCACATCTATGTCCGATGAGGTCAGCACCGCCCAGGGAGTGGTAGTATCCCCTACCCAGAAGGGATAGGCGGCGCTTATGCGGCCGTTGTAGATCACAAAATCCGGTTTCCCGTCGCGGATAACTCCTCCAAGCCTGGTGAGCCCCTCGGGTCCCAGCACCGCTGCGGAGGAAGCCTGGGCGCTTTTGCCCACCTCGGAAAAGTTGTAATGCCCGCCGATGGTCAGATCGTTGGCATAGAGGACCGCCCGGCCGCCTTCTCCATAGGGATGCATCTCTTCAACGATTTTTTGCGCCTGATCAAGGTTCACCTCGGCGCCAATCACACCCACTATGCGGCCATCGTCGGTAACAATGGGGGTGGTCATCCTGACAACAAAGCCTGGTCTGCCATTGAGGGTCTTGGCAATGGGGTTGCTCAGGCCTTGGGAGCTAGGGATATTTGCCGCCAGATCCCTGGCTTCGGGGAAGGCCCGCAGCTCTATCTGGCCGGTTTCCCTGGTATACCAGGACATATATTCTCCGGTTTCGTCGGTTCCCGGGGTATTCCGCAGGGATAAGGCCCGGCTGTCAAGCACACCGGGCTTCCAGACTGTATATAGTCCTACTATTTCCGTTTTGGATTGGATCACCGAAAAGAGCATGTCGTTGTACTGGGTCCGCCGCTCATCTTCAGGCACTCCCTCAAACCCGTTTACGATTTGGGCAATGGTGACGATAGAATCCATAGGCTCTTCATACAGGGCCTGCAAATTCTTGGCTTCAAGGCCCGCCATGTTTTCCATGTTATCCCGGGCGGAGATGGTTTGCAGTCCCCTGGCCTGGGTTAACAAAACGACTGATACGGTGGCAACCACCACGATCATCAACGCAATAATAATGATAGTAAGTCTGAACTTCAGTTTCACTACGGCCTCCTTGCGGATCTTAAAAATCCGACATTATTCCACTTTAAACTTAGATACCTCGTTAACCAACAAATCAATATTTTCTTTATTCTGTCCGCTGATCTCGTTCACCCGGTTCACCGCAATATTTATCTGATCCGCCCCGGTGGCCATCTCGTTCATCCCGTTCGTTATCTCCTGGGTCGCCATCTCAAGGTTCTTCCCCTCGGTGATGATCTCCTTACTCCCCTCTAGCATCTCCATGGACCCGCCCTTAACCTGCTGCGTTATCCCATTCAACTGACTGATCACTTCCAGGATCTGCTGGCTCCCTACGCTCTGCTCTTCCATGGCATTCCGGATATTCTCAGCCTGCTCGGACACGGTCTTTACCCCAGTATCAATAGCCTCAAACTTGTTCAACACATTGTCCGTGGACTTCGTAATCTTATCTATCGATTCCTTGATCTTCTTCAACACCGTGCTGATAGTCTTGGACTGTTCCCCGGAACTCTCCGCAAGCTTCCGTATCTCATCCGCCACCACCGCGAAGCCCTTCCCCGCCTCTCCGGCGTGGGCCGCTTCTATGGCCGCGTTCATCGATAGCAGGTTGGTCTGGCTGGCTATGTTCTCCATCACCGCGTTGATCTCCAACAGGCCCTCGGATTCCCGGCTAATCTCCTGGATGTCCCCGGAAACCTCCTGCAGGCCCGTACGGCCCACATCGGAGGATTCTATCAGTTCCTGGACGCTCTCGGCGTTTTTCCCCAGGGTATTGGTTACCGACTGGATATTGGCGATCATCTCCTCAATGGCGCTGGAAGACTTGGCTACACTGCCGGTCTGGTTTTCTACATGATTATTGAGCTTGTCGATATTGACGGTGATCTGCTCCATGGTAGCGTTGGTTTCCGTAACCGATGCGGACTGGTTGATAACCCGGCCTTTAATGCTCTGGATATTGGCGGTAATCTCGTTTATCGCCGCCGCAGTCTCGGTCATATTGGCGGCCAGCTCGTTCCCAATATCAAAAAGGGCTGCCGCCTGCTTTTTGATGGTCAACACCAGGTTTCTAATTTTACCCAGGGTCTGGTTGAAGTACTTGGCCAGATCGGCGATTTCATCGTTGCCCTTCTGGACAATAGTCTTGGTCAGATCCCCCTCGCCCTCGGAAATATCCTTGAGGGTCAGGGACACCCTCACAATGGGCTTCGTGATGGTCCCCGCTACAAAGAAGATGATCACCGCCGCAATAACCGCAAAAATCGCCGCAAGGACTATGGTAAAGTAGGTCATCTCGTGTACTTCGGCCAGGACCACATCCTCCTCGGCGCCTATCATGATGGACCAGGAGGTTTTTGCATCTCCGATAACAAAAGGATGAAGCACTATCCGCAAATCATCATCCAAAACCGAAGAATACTCTTCCAGCGTTTGGACGTCACCGTTTTTAATAGCCGCCGCCACAACGGAGGGGGCCTTGTACAGGGTTCGATCACCATCAACAACATTTTTACCTACCCGGTCAGGGGCATAGCTGGCGATAATCGTCCCGTTGGTGGTATATACCGCCGCCACAGCAATATCCGTATTATCCTTGATCATCTGATCTATAATCGGCTGGAGATGGCTCAGATCAATACCGATACCGACCAAGCCAACCAGTTCGTTCCGGTGGTTTTTGATGGGGACCGTGATACTTAGGCTGTAAGTCGCCTTGCCCGCAATAGTCCGGGATGCGGGGTCCGTAATTTTAATCTCATCCGTAAGGGTATCAAGGTACTGCTGATAATTGGTATATGTCTTGTATTCTATTTGTCCGCTTTCCCGGGTATACCACGGGATATACTGGCCCGCAGGACCGGCCCCGTTCTGACCCGCATACTGGCTGTCGTAACTATCTATGGTATTTGGCTTCCAGACCATAAAGACGTCCACAATACGTTCATTCGCCCCTAGGACCGAAAGCAGCGTAGAGTTGTACATTTCCCGGCGCTGGACCTCCGGATCATCCTCAAAATCGCCGAAAACGGCGGTTAAATTCTGGGCGGTGGTCATATACAGGGCATAACGGCCTTCCACGTCCCCGGCCTGGGCAAAGGCAAGGCGTTCCATACTTTCAAGGGACAAGTCCATTTGAAGTTTCGATGCCCGATTAAGTAAAATAATGGAAATAGTGGCAACCACCGCTACCATAACGGCGATAACAATAATGCTTAATCGAATACGAAGCTTCATTTGCAACTCCTAGCTGCTGAATCAATCCAGAATAAGTATGTCATTTCTTCTTTCAAATCGTCAACTAATTCTAAAATATTCTAACCATATTTGAGATTATTTTTCAATAGTTACTATGGAGGGATACAAAAAATCTGCTTTTACCCGGGCTTATACAAATAATCCTGACAAATAGTACATATTATGCCATACTTAGGAGTATGAAGGATAAATTTAAGAGTTTTAATTCCGGAAGAGCGAATTTCTTCCTTGTGGCCTTTATTGCCCTGATCCTGGGAGGGGCGGTTTTAAAGATAATTGCCCCCATAGTCCTGCCCCTTACCATTGCCCTCCTATTGGCGTTTGTTATGGGACCCATGGTTGCATTCCTTCTGGAAAGACGGATTCCCCGGATCTGCTCAATTATCCTGGCGGTAATTATCATTATCGCCGGATTGTATCTCATGGGAATTATTCTTTTTTCTTCCGCCCGGGCCATTATGTCCCAGTATCCCCGGTATGAACGCCGTTTAACGGAGATTTATGTCTGGGCAGCGGGTTTCTTTGAACTTTCCTACGATGAGCATCTGAGTTTTTTGGAAAATCTCTGGGGGCAGTTGGGGTTCAGAACCAGAATACGGAGTATTACCTTTGTTCTTTCCAACTCCTTCATCGATTTTCTACGGGACGCCTTTATGGTGGTCATGTTTCTGGTCTTTATCCTCTTTGAAGCGGCCTATGCCCGGGAAAAAATCGAATTAGCCTTTGAGGATAAATGGGCAGGGTCAATTAAGAAGATATGTGACAGTATAGTCCAGCAGATTATCCGGTATCTTTCCACCAAATTCCTCATTTCCCTGGCAACGGGCATTGTGGTTGGGGTAGGGCTCAAATTGGCGGGTCTTGAATTTGCCATTGTTTGGGGACTTATACAGTTTGTCCTGAACTTTATCCCTAATATCGGAAGTATCGCCGTCGGCGCCGGGGCTACCCTTTTCGCGGTTCTCCAGTTCTGGCCCAATCCGGCGCCCATAATCCTGGTTGGGCTGATAATGCTGGGGGCCAATATAATCATCGGTAATGTGCTGGAACCAAAGATAATGGGGGATAACCTGGGCATTTCCCCCCTGGCGGTACTCCTATCCCTGACAATCTGGGGCTTCCTTTGGGGCTTTGCAGGGATGATCCTGGCGGTTCCCATGACGGTGGTGGTGAAGATCATCTGCGAGAACATCCCATTCCTGGAACCGGTATCGGTATTGCTTGGTTCCCACCGGTCGGTAATGTCTGCTTCTAACGAACCCTCGGTAGGGGCTGAATCCCAGTAGGGGTTTAACCCCAGTAGGGGTTATTTCATTTACTTGCCGCCCGAAATAGCCGGTCATTAATGGCCGGTCCCAATTCCACTAAGGGCGCTTCCTCCGTACGGATACGAGAGGCGTTCAAATGATCCAGTTCATGGAGCAGATCAAAAAGATTGGCCGCCGCTTCTTGGGTACTTGCACAGGGGGACAGCACCCGAACCGAGCCCAGGGGAAGCGTTACGCCCTGCCGGGTTTGTCCCGCAAGCCACGGATCCCGGGTAGTGGGAGAAAAAAAGAGGTAGATTTCCCCCGGAGTATACGGCAGGGCGGCCATAGCTTCCGGGCTGTGGAGGCTAAGCGGAGTTCGGGGGGCATAGTGGCTTTTTAACTGGCCGGGTGAAAGCGGGCCGGACTGCCCCGACGAAAAGGGCGCCAAAGATACACCGGCAGGCCCCGGAAACGCCACCTCCCCTATCAATATTTCGAGGGCCTCCCGGGAAACGCCGCCAGGCCGGAGTATGCGTGGAATACCCCCGCCGCTCAGATCCAATACCGTGGACTCCACCCCCACAACGGTACGCCCGCCGTCGATGATAAATTCCACCTTTTCTCCCAACTGATCCCGCACATGTTCCGCCCTGGTGGGGGAAAGCCGTCCGAAGAGGTTTGCACTGGGAGCAGCCACTGCGCCGGTAGAAAGCCGGATAAGCGCCAGAGCCGCCGGATGATTCGGAAACCGGATCGCCGCAGTGGGAAGACCGCTGGTGGCCAGATCCGGAACCGCAGGCCGCTTGGGGAGTATCAGGGTTAAAGGGCCGGGCCAAAGCCGGTCCGCCAGGAGAGCGGTCTTTTCCCGAAGCTCAGGGCTTAGGGCAGAGAGATCCGCCAAGCGATCCAGGACTTCCAAGGCAGCGATATGGATAATCAGGGGGTCGAAGCGGGGACGGCCCTTAGCGGCAAAAACCCGGGCCAGGGCGGCGGTATTAAAGGCGTCTGCACCCAAACCGTAGACAGTTTCCGTGGGAAATGCCACCAAGAGCCCCGCCTTTATCGCTTCCGCAGCCCGGCGTATATCTCCTTCAGCGGTAGAAAGTAGTTGCATAAACAAAAACCTACAACCAGTCCCGGCTTTTAAAAAAGGCTATCATTCCAAGGGCGATGAGGATCATGATCCCCCAGACTATGGGATACCCGTAGACGCTGTTTAATTCAGGCATATGGGTAAAATTCATCCCATATACCCCAACGATAAACGTAAGGGGGATGAAAATAGTGGAGATAATGGTTAGAACCTTCATCACCTTATTCAGGCGGTTAGAAGCCGCGGAAAGGTGTACTTCCATAATCCCGGAAATAGCCTCACGGTAACTCTCTACGGTTTCCGCCGCCTGGATCACATTATCCTGGAGATCCTTGAGAAAGGGGGTAAGAATTTCGTTGATATAGACCGACTCTGTCCGGAGCAGGATGGAAAGACTTTCCCGGAGGGGCCAAATGGCCCGCCGGGCGTGGTGCAGCCGTTGTTTTGTCTCCTGGAGATCGGAAATAAAAGCCACATCCTTAGCATCCACCGCCCGTTCCTCAAAGTCTTCGATAGTTGCCCCCAAACTATCCAGGACGAGAAAATAGCGGTCCACTACGGAATCCATAAGCGAATAGGCCAGATAATCCGCCCCATACTTACGGACCCGGCCCAAATTACTCAGGATACGTTTCCGGATACCGTCAAAGGAATCCCCAGCGGTTTCCTGAAAGGTGATAACCGTGTTTGCGGTAAGAACTATACTTATTTGATCAAAGACAAAGGGACTATCCTCGGGATTGCTGATTTCTTTGAGGGTAATAAAGAGGTAGTCGTCAAACTCTTCCACCTTGGGCCGGTGTTCAGTATTGAGGATATCCTCAATTGTTAGGGGATGGATCTTATACACCTCGGCCAGGCGGCTGATGGCATCACTCTCCCTAAAGCCGTTCACATTTATCCAGGTAATCCCCGAAGTATTCCGGTATTGCAGCAGTTCATCAATAGTTTCAGCGGATTTTGCCCAGGACCCTACGGGATCATACCCAATTATGGAAATGGCTATCTCCTCAGGGTGGCGATCTCCCACGTATACCGCGCTTCCCGGTGGCAATCCTATATCGGATCGTTTAAAATCTAAGGCCATAGGTCGAGAATACTATCCTGACAAGGGCATAGCAATAGGCTTTGGCGTAATAGCTATAATTTTATATAATTCAAGTACTTATTCTTGACTTTTCGGGGCTTGGGCTCTACACTCAAGGGTATGAACTTAAAAACAGTACTTACGAAAGATACTATATCTCTTCACTTAAAGGGCACCTCAAAACAGGAAATTATTGACGAACTGTTGGATATCCTGGTTGCAGCGGGGAAGATACAAGATAGGGATGCCGCTTTTTCCGCCATCATGGACCGGGAACAAAAGATGTCCACGGGCATGAAGCACGGTATTGCCATTCCCCACGGGAAGAGCGCTACCGTAAAGGATCTGGTTGCCTGTATCGGTATTTCCGACTCTGCAATTGATTTTGATGCCCTGGATAAGGAGCCATGCCGGATTTTTATCATGACCCTTTCCCCCCTGGAAAAAACCGGCCCCCATCTCCAGTTCCTTGCGGAAATAAGCTTACTCTTTAAAAGTGCGGAAAAGCGGGCGGAAATACTGAAAGCCTCTTCTACGGAAGACATCATGCACATCCTCGCCGAATAAAGCCCCATTTTCAATTATTTTTTGCTATAATTTATATAATCTTAAAAAAAACAGGGAAATATGTAAACCATATTTCCCTGTCGATGTTTTCGCTGTTCCGCCAGCTATTGAGGGAGCTTAGCCAATGCGTCATTGGCAAGGGTCTTAACCGCATTGGTAGCCGCTGAACTGTCTATAACTGCCCGTAAAGGAGATCTGCTCGATGCCTTACCAGCAACCCCAATGGCACTGATAATTGCCCGGAGCAAATCGTTTTCAGTTCTGGTAATGGCGCCGCTTTGCATTTTGCCTACAAGGATCATCAGGAAAGAGTTAAGATTCTTTGCCGAATCCTCCGAAGCCAGAGCTCCCAGGGTCTGGATGGCGATGAGTTTTTCATCATCGTCGAGCCCTTCTTTGTAGGAACGTTCCAGTAGAGGAAACACCGCAGAATCGGTGGTTCCATACCGGCGTATCATATCAATACTTGTCTTCCGCATGCGGGCTACTTCCCCCCGCTGCCGCACATCGTTGGTAGTAGCTCGCCAACCTTCGGACAGGGAAGCTACCGCTGCGGTCGCTTTCGAAGCATTAGGCGCGTTGGCGCTCTCTATGGTCTGGAGCGCTACGAATTTAATTGAGGGCGCATAACTTGAACTCTTAATAACCTGTTCGGTCAACAATGCAGAAGGGTCTTCAAGAATGATGGGGAGCGTAGCCTTGGCCAGTTCCTTTATCCGTTCCGGGTACCCCCCAACGGACATAATGAATATCGGTAGATACCCCGCTTCATCCCGGAATTTTTCCAGGGCAATAATAGCGCCGCGGGCAATCTGGCCTTTGGAATCCGCCTCCTCTTTACCACGAGGAGGAGCGGCGTTAAGATCCGAAAGCACCCGGATGACCGGGTCAAGGAATTCCGTGGCCCGCAGTTTTCCCAAGGATATCATGGCCTCCGCTTTTACCAGGGGCGCGGAAAAGGCGCCCACGGCGCGCCAGAGATCCGGTGCAGCGGTGGCATATTTTTCTTCACCAATTAGTGTGGCAAGGGCCTGCGCCAGATCATCCGCAGCAGCTTTTTCCACCGCAGGGGCACTTCTTTGAATATTAGGAATTTGATTTACCAAGCGGTTAAAAGCCCTGGCGTAGAATTCACCGGCGCCGGTAAGTTTCCGGGTTTGAAGAACCAGCAGAATATTAAACTGATCCGTAACGGTCCGCGAATTCTCATACAAATACATGTATATTTCCAGATCTTCATTCGCAGAGGCTGCAAACCCCATTGAAGCAATGCAACAAATCAAAATGAAAACTACTAAGAATCGTCGCTTCATAAACTTGGTTCCCCCCACACTTAAGTTCTGCCGCGGTCGGGCCGGAACTCGTATTCAAATTCCATTACTTGTACGGAATTTCCCTGGTAATTTTCAACGGTCTTCTTTAATAATTCACCGGCAGTACCGTATTCATTGGTGATCTTCAGCTGGGGTTTACCATCTGCGGCGGTTTGCGTAATTTCAACATCCACAGGCTTCCCCGACACGGTCTGCCAAACCGTAGAAATTTTCCGGGTTACGTTACCGGCGGCGTTAAAAAGCACCTGATTAACCAGATTTCCGTCGCGGTCATAATCATTCGTGGAGGAACTAATCGGCCTTCCGTTTCCATCCTGGGTTTTCGAAGAAATAACCAAATTCCCATTGTAGGTATAGACGGTTTCCGCAAGTTTGACATTATTGCCGTTTAGAATAGCCCGGGATGCCACATTACCGGTGGAATTATAGGAATATTCATTGGTGGACACCGCCTTGCCCGCCTTGTTAACCACGGTTTCCCGCATCAACTGGTTAGTATCATCATCACGCACATAGACAATCCGGGATTTTATCCGGTTTTCATCGTCCTTGGTCATTTTGGTAGTTACCGTCTTTGTTTCCTCATTGTAGGTAAATTCAATCTGATCCATTAACCCACCGGAGGCTGAAAAACGGTTCTGCGCAGAAAGAAGAGTAATATCCGAAGGATCATATTCGGAAATAGTAAATTCATCCACGGTCCCATCGGCAAATTTAACCACAGCCCTCTTTTCCACGGGGATTTGCCCCGGGGCAGCAGTCTTGCCTTTTGCAGGCGTCCGTGCAGAAGCATCAGAGCCAGCAGGGGTGGGCCCCGAACCGCAGGAAGCGAAAACCAGTGCAATCGCTACTATCAAGGTAATTAATCTCACGACAATTCTCCTTTTACTAAGTAATATGGCATAATTGTGAATACTTTTCAATACCGTATAAACTAATACTTTATTTTCGGAGTATACTACAATTATGTCTATTATCGATCAAAAACTTAAAGATGAACAGGGGAGAAATTTATTATTTCGCGGATGTAATCTGGGGGGAAGCAGTAAAAAACCGATTCCACCGGATCTTTCACCCCGGGAGTCAGTATCTTTCATAGGCCGTCCTTTTCCGCTTGCAGAGGCAGAATTTCATTTAGAAAGGCTTCGTTCCTGGGGTTTTTCCCTTATCCGGTTTATCATTACCTGGGAAGCCCTGGAACACGCAGGCCCGGGGATCTACGACGAATCCTACCTGGCCTATTTGCGGAAAATTCTCAATCTGGCGGGGGAAAAGGGGATTTCCGTGTTTATAGATCCCCATCAGGACGTGTGGAGCCGCTGGACTGGCGGCGATGGGGCCCCTGCATGGACCCTGGAGAAGCTTGGCATGGATGTGGACCGCCTGGACACGGTGGGCGCCGCCCTAACCCGGGAACGGTACGCCGAATTCCACCGGGGGCCCTATCCGCGTATGATCTGGCCCACCAATTACAGCCGGTATGGGGCGGCCACCATGTTCAGCCTCTTTTTCGGCGGCAACACCTATGCCCCGGAAACAAAAATCGACGGAGAAAGCGCCCAGGACTGGCTCCAGGAACGGTACCTTGCCTGTATGCGCCATTGTTTCCGGCGGCTCAAGAACTGCAAAGCCATTATCGGTTGGGACGCCATGAACGAGCCTCACCCGGGCTTTATCGGTTACACGGACCTAAAGGGTCTGGAAAACTACGCAGTTGCCACCGGCGCCATGCCCAGCGCTTTCCAGGCCATGGCCGCCGCATCGGGCTACCGGGTTTCGGCGCCGGTTTACTCCACGGGCATCCTTGGAGAGCGGGTGATCCGGCAGGAGCTGCTCAATCCGCAGGGTCTATCCCTCTTTAGGGAGGGCTATTCCTGTCCCTGGAAACAGGCCGGAGTCTGGACAGACCGGCAGGGGGAGCCTCAACTGCTCAAGCCAGATCATTTTGCCCTGTACCAAGGCCGGCCGGTACGTTTTGTGGAGGATTTCCTCAAGCCCTTCATAATCCGTTTTACCGAAAGGATGCGGGACGCCGATGAGCGGACCCTGATATTTATAGAGGGAATCCCCCAGGGGCAAGGTTTTACGCAGCCGAACCATCCCAGCTGGACAAAGGAGGATCCCCCGGAGGCGATTAACGCTTTCCACTGGTACGATGGGCCAACCCTGTTTACCAAATTTTTCCGGCCCTGGTTTTCCTTCCGTATCGACACCGGCAAGATAATTCTAGGGCGCCGGAAGGTGGCGGCCTATTTTTCGGAACAGTTGGCCCAGGGCATTGCCTGGGCTAAAGAAAAGATGGGAAATATGCCCTGCCTGCTGGGGGAATTCGGCCTGCCCTTTGATATGAACGGGAAAAGCGCCTTTAGGACCGGGGATTACCGGCTTCACGAGGAAGCAATATCCATGTACTACGATGCCATCGACAAAAATCTCCTCCATGCCGTTATATGGAACTATTCGGCGGATAATACCCACAAAGACGGGGACGGATGGAACGGCGAGGATCTGTCCATTTTCAGCCAGGGTGAAGGCCGGGCTATGGGCGGATGGCGGCGGCCCTACCCCATGGCGACCGCCGGGGAGGTCCTGGAAATATACTGGGACCGGAAACAAGGCCTATTCCGCTTCTGTTTCCGGGCGAACCCGGAAATCCCCGCCCCCACAGAGATCTACGCCCCTCCGGAGTGTTTCGGAACCGCTCCGAAAATCGAGATCCGTCGAACAACATCGGATACAGCCAAGGTTTTTGCGGAATATAAGCCGGAGGAAGCCAGGGTGTTTATACGGAACGAAGGCTACCGGGGAGATTTGGAGATCATTATTTCCCGTTGAAGGTGGGGCGCTCTTTGTACATATTCAGCCTGAAAAAGGCCTTCTATACCCTTCCGGAATTCCAGGATCCGGGATACGTGGTCCAGAGTATGCCTGGGGGTAGTCCCCGCATTGACCCGGTTGGTGCCGGCATTGTACATGGCAAGTCCCGCCACATCGGACCCTCCTGAATCCAGGCACCAGCGCAGATGGGCCATACCGTAGTAGGCGTTTACCCTGGGGTTGAAAAAATCCGCCTCCCTAAGCTTGGGGAAGGAATTGCCGTTCAGCTGAAAAAGGCCCCGGTCTATGGTCTGATTACGGTTTGTCCGGTTAACCGCCAGGGGGTTGAACCGACTTTCTCCCCAGCAAAGCGCAAAGGCCAGGGAAGGGGGGATATCAAAAGCGTCCGCGTTGGTCAGTATTGCCCCGGCAATATCCTCTGACTGAACCAGGGCGCTGAAAAAGGCTAAAACCTCGGAATGGCTTGATTCGTTCCGGTAATAATCCAGGATGTAATCCGGTTTTTCCATGGATTCCAGGATTTCCGCCGTGTAGGCAGCGTTTTCCGGCGCCGACCACGCAGGTATCTGCAAAGTTATATTGTCAACATCGTCTCCGGGGACGGTGTCATTTTTTGTAATGCTTTTAACCCGATAATATAGGTTTAGCCCAACCACTGCCGCCAGAATCACCCCGGCGGGTATTAAAAATTTGATATTCACCTTTTAGAAATGTCCTCCCAATGGTCTTTTCTGTAGTTAATATAATACTCATTTTCCGAAATATAGGCTAGACATTTTTGAACATTATGTCATTCTTTCTCTCCCCTTGCGGCCTCCTCCAAGCGTATGTCATGATAGAATAAACGGACTAATAAAATGATTGAGTATGTAACAGCCGGAAATACCGATGACCGCGTTCTTTCCCGCAGTGCGGCGCTCCTTGCCAATGGGGGTATCCTGGCCCTGCCCCTGGATACCAGTTGGGCCGTAGCTTGCTCTCTCCGTTCAAAGGAAGGGATCAAAAAGCTGCGCCGCATCTCCGGGGAACGGGACGAACGCCACTTTACCCTGCTCTGTTCGGATATTTCCCAGTTCGGCGAACTTTGCAACCTGGATAATACCCGGTTCCGGCTGATCAAACGGCTTTCCCCGGGCCCCTACGTGTGGATCCTCAAAACCCTCCTGGGTACCGAGAAAACCCTGGGGCTCCGCCGCCGGGAAGTGGGGGTCCGCATCCCGGATCATCCCCTCCCCCTGGACCTGATTGCCGCCCTAGGCTGCCCCCTCTATACGATAACTGCCAAGCGTTCCATGGCCAACGATGACCGGGATGACGCGGCCCCGGACACCGCCGCTGAGGAAAGCGCCGAGCTGCTTCCCCCCATCCCCGAGGAAGATCTCTTCGACGGAGGCTGGGAGATGGAAGGGCTAGCCGGTCTCGACCTGGTCCTGGATACCGGGGAAGAGCGCCCCCGTATTTTCTCTACCATCCTGGACATAAGCGGAGACGGGGTCCGTCTCATTCGTTCCGGCGCCGGTCCCTGGCCGATCTAATACTTTTTTTAAAAACCAGTATACACGGATACCCATATTGAATATGCTGAAACGCGAAAACTTTTTCCCTAAAAATCTATTTGCAAAGCGGGGGCGTCATGGTAAACAGGGGTGAATATATTTCCGATTCGGAGTGGCAGCGTTTCCAGAATTTTTCGAAAGACCAGGAAACACCATGCATCATCATGAACCTGCAGACGATCAAGGAAAACTACCAGCGCTTGCGGGGCCTTTTCCCCTACAGCGAAATCTATTACGCCGTCAAGGCCAACCCGGATCCGGAAATTGTCTCCATGCTTGCCGAGATGGATTCCTGTTTCGACATCGCCTCCCGGCCCGAACTGGACAAGGTCCTCGCCCTGGGGGTTATCCCCGAGCGGGTCTCCTACGGCAACACCATTAAGAAAGCCAGGGACATTGCCTACTTTTACGAGAAGGGTGTCCGTATGTTCGCCACCGACAGCAAGGAGGACCTTAAAAACATAGCCTCCGCAGCGCCGGGGGCAAAAATCTACGTCCGTATTCTGGTAGAAAACTCCGTTACCGCCGACTGGCCCCTGTCCCGCAAATTCGGCTGCCACCCCGACATGGCCTACGATTTGCTCATCCTCGCCCGGGACCTGGGATTGGTCCCCTACGGTATCTCCTTCCATGTGGGAAGCCAGCAGCGGGATATAGGCCAGTGGGACGACGCCATTGCCAAAACCAAATATCTCTTTTCCTCCCTGGAGGAGGACGAAGGCATACGTCTTTCGATGATCAACATGGGCGGCGGTTTTCCCGCAGCCTATACTACCCCCACCAATGATCTCAGCGAATACGCCACCGAAATTCAGCGCTACCTTGAGGATGATTTTGGGGACGACCTCCCAAAAATCATCCTGGAACCGGGCCGCTCCCTGGTGGGCAACGCCGGCATCCTCATGACCGAGGTGGTCCTTATCTCCCGGAAGAACAACACCGCCCTGAACCGCTGGGTCTACCTGGATGCGGGCAAATTTAACGGTCTCATAGAAACCCTGGATGAATCCATCAAGTACCCCATCATCACCAGCAAGGATGCTCCGGGGGTAAAGGAAGCGGAGGTCATCCTGGCCGGCCCCACCTGCGACAGCATGGACATCCTCTACGAAGACTATAAGTACCGTCTGCCGGTGGATCTTAAGGTTGGGGACAAACTCTACTTTTTATCCACCGGGGCCTACACCGCAAGCTACGCATCGGTGGGGTTCAACGGGTTTCTGCCCATTAAGACCCATACCATGAAGTAAAACTTAGAGAAGGGTCCCCTCCCTAGAGGAGGGCTTCCCTTCCTAAAGAAGGGCGTCTAGATCAATCTCTGCGGCAATGCAGGGCATGGTGACACCCCAGTTCTCCAATAGCTCAGGGTGGACCTCTCCAAAAACACCGATCCTTTTCCCCTGGTACAAAATTGCTGCGGCCCGCCCGGGAATAAACCGGGAATCAGTTGATTCCTCCACTTCATATTCACGAGAAATATAATAAAACAGTGTTTGTAACTGCCCAACGGCGGTATTAAAATTGGCGTCCTGGCCTGCGTGGAGAAAACCTAAATACTGGCGGGTACTGGTTCCGTAGTTTTCCGCGCTATCCCGGTAGGCAACCTTGCCCACCTCGAAGATCCGGTGGGGATACACCGAGTGGCCCGACACGGATTCGCTCTGCATCAGAGAGGCCAGGACGGAATCCCGGACATACTCGTAGTTCTCCGTCATGGGGTTAGAGATACGGATAATTTTTGCGCCGTCCCCCCGCATATTTTCTACCAGATCCTTCCGGGAACCCAGATAGTTGTAGATCATTTCCTGGTAACCCATGCCCACCAGGATTTCCTTGACCCGGCGGCTGAAGTAAGTTATCGGAGTAAGGCGGCCCACGGTAAAGTCCCGGGGACGTTCGGGTTTGAAGGAGTTGAGGGTTCGGCCTATCATCACATCCTCCGCCACATCTGCGGCGTGGAGAAAGTCATTCCGGTATTCCGGGGGCCAGGCAATGACCCCGTTCTTGACCTGCTCCAGGGCTTCACCGTTTTCAATGGAATCGGCCTTCTCTGCCTTTACACCCATGCGTTCCAGGGCTGCCAGACATTCATCGGCGCTGAGTTTTTCTCCCAGGAACCGTTCCACCCGGGCGAGGGAACAGAACACCGGCTTCTGGAAATAGTAGGGCGTGGTAAGCTTCCTGCCAAAGGGAGTGTCGTATTCGTACTCCACTTCCACAGGCTCAATGGTGTACCCCTGGTCCGCCAAATCGCAGGCCATGATCGATGCCGCCAGCGTTACTGAGGGTTGATCCGTGCCGGTAAGCTCCACAAAAAGGTCCGTGTCTCCCACCTGGACCGCCCCCAGGTCCGCAGAATTGATAATAGGCGGGTAAGAGAGGACGGCGTTTTTCGAGTCCACCAGAAGGGGGTGCAGGGGCTCATGCTCCTGGATAAAGGCATATTCCTTACCCTTGGGATGCTGCTTGAGGATCTCCCGCAGCGTCAACGGCACATCCCACTGGAGGGGTACGAAGGACACCGAATCGGGATCCACCGCCTTGTAGGTGATGGGCCATTTGATGATGGCAATGCGGTATAGGCCCATGGAAATAGTCCGGCGTTTACGGCCGAAATTCCAAGCCAGCTTCTCCTGGGTCTGGATCATGTCCCGCAAGGAAGAATCGGTGATAGATTTACCGGAGGCGATAAAGCCCGCAAGATAGGGTCGTACACCCTTAACGCTGGCCTCCACCAGGACCTTCCGGCTCGCCTTTTGAGACTTTTCGGGGCCGGAAAAGAAGGGATATTCCGGCCTCTTACCGCCGTTATGAATACGCAGCTGCCGGGCACAGCCCGCGGTAGCCCAGAGATCAGGCCTATTGGTATCGTTTAACTCAATTTTAAGCGTCCGTTCCCCTGCGGGGAGGCTTTTATCCGAATCCTCGTCCAGTTCCGCCTTGGCGCAGGTCAGGGCTTCCTCGAAAGCGTCCTTGGTATCCCAGCGACGCCCCGTCAGGGTATAGAAAAGTTCTTCGTTTACTTCAATTTTTGGCATAGTAGTAAGATAGTACGGTAAAAACTTGTCCCGTTTCAATAGCTCAATGCCAAGTTCCTTTTACACCAATGCGTTAAGGCTCATCACCTGGTCTACGGGCAGCGAGAAAATTACCCCGGCGGCCTTGGATGAAGCGCCGAAGTCTGTTTTTACCGCATCCATAATGGGGACTACCGTATTCTTATCCGCCAGAATGAAGATGATTTCCTTTTCATCCTGCACGGACATGCCAAGGAACTTTTTCATCACCTCCTGCGAAATACCACGCGCGCTGATAACCGTGCCACCCCGGGCTCCCGCCTTGCGGGCTTCGGTCATAAAAGCATCACTGTTTCCACCGTTTAATATCGAGATTATCATTTCATTCTTTATTTCAATAGCTTTCATACCCTGCTCCTTCGTATTTGACCCATCGTCCTTTCGTTGGACGGCTTCCTCGAACATCGTTAATATACGGGCCGTTACCCCGCCCAGGGGTACCGAAAAGGCAATACCGGCGCCGGCGCTCCGGGCTCCCATGGCACGGCGGACCTCCTGGATGATATGCGCCGTATCAGTGCTCTCCACAAGACAGATGAACACCGCTTTTTCCGTTGCGCCGATACCCAAGAGGTCGATGATTTCCGAACTTGCGGTACCGCTGCCGTTGCTGACAAAACTCAAGAGGCAGTTTTCCTGTGCAAATACTTCGGATACCACCGTTAGTTTATCCCAGTCCACAATGAGAAATAATGCTTTCAGACGAATCCGGTTGTCGGTTGATCCTATCGTTTTAGCCATAGAAGTACGCCTCCTCGAAGACGACCACCTCGTCCGCGCCAACACCGGCCTCCGCCGCTTTTATCGTCGCAAATTGTTTCCGGTAGATAAGTCCCAAAAGCTGGACAACCACCAAGGGGGTCATGGCAACCATGGCCACAATACCGAAGGCATCCTCCATGTGTCCGGCGGTTGCACAAGCGCCGATGGCAAAGGGTAACAGAAAGGTGCTGGTCATGGGACCGGAGCAGACGCCGCCTGAGTCAAAGGCGATACCGGTAAAAATCGGCGGAACAATAAAAGTGAGTATCAGGGCAAATACATACCCCGGAACGAGGATGTATAAAATGCTGATGTTAAAAAGAATACGCATCATGGCGATACCCAGGGCAAGGGACATGCCGATAGCGAGGGCCTTGGCCATAACTTTTTGGGTGATAGCGCCCTGGGACACATCTTCAACCTGCTTGTTCAAAACATGTACCGCAGGCTCGGCGGCCACAATGAAGTAACCAATGACCATACTGAGGGGTATCAATACCCACTTGATGGGGGATGCGCCGAGTTCGCTGCCGAAGAGACTTCCCACGGGAATAAAGCCCACATCCACGCCGGTGAGGAATACCACCAGTCCTATGAACGTATAGACAAAGCCGATGAGTATCCGTAGGAGTTGGTGCTTATGAAAGCGCCGGGTAATTAATTGGAATATAAAGAAGAAAACCAGTATTGACCCCAGGGCGGTTCCCACATTTTTCATGGTTGCGGGAAATTCGAAGAAAAAGGCTTCAACCACATCACGGTCCGTGTAATCGGCAATTGCGGCTATCTCTTCGGCGGGCAGGCTATTAGGCGGTACTTCGGTAATTTGCAGGGCCACGCCGAGTATCATCACCGACATTATCGGGCCGATACTACACAGGGCGACAAAGCCGAAGCTATCGCTCTTAGCACTTTTATCACCCCGAAGGGATGCAACGCCAACACACATGGCCAGCATAAACGGAACGGTAATCGGTCCGGTGGTTACGCCCCCGGAGTCAAAGGACACCGGGACAAAGGCGGTATTGCCATTTTTCACCATATAGTAGGCAAGGCAGAAAGTAACGGCGTAGAAAAACAACAGGAGGAAACGCAGAGGCACCCCGATGATCACCCGCAATACCGCTATTCCCATAAATATGCCGACACCCAAACCTACCGTTACAATGAGCGCCCAGATGTTCAGCGATTTGGCAAGCTGCAATGCCAGCACCATGAGGTCAGGTTCAGCAATGGTGATGATGACCCCCATCAAAAAACTGATGCCCACTGCCAGGAACACGTTCTGCCCCTTGGTGAGCTGTGCGCCTATGCCTTCGCCCATGGGCATCATTGCCATATCGGCGCCCAGGGTAAAAAAACCCATGCCGACAATGAGCAATGCGGCGCCGACCAGAAACATGACGATGATACCCGCAGACATTGGTACAAAAATAATGCTGGCGATAATCACTATCGCGGTGATTGGCAGCACCGATGAAAAGGCTTCCACAATCTTTTCGTTTAATACTTTATTCATACTATTCCAGTATACTTCTTAATCCTATAAATATCCAATGTCTGCCGCGTAGTGGAAGGATCACACCCCTTCCTTCGTCCTTCGCAGCCGTACATTCTCAATATCGTAACTGAACAGTTCCCGCAGATCATTCAGCCCCAGGGCCATAAGGGCCATGCGGTCTATGCCTATGCCCCAGGCTGCCACAGGAACGTTAACACCAAGACTGGCGGTAACTTCGGGGCGGAAGATGCCGGAACCGCCCAGCTCGAACCAGCCCAGAACCGGGTGCTTGATATGGACCTCCACCGAGGGTTCGGTAAAGGGGAAATAACCGGGAACGTACTTTACTTCCTTGGCCCCCGCCACTTCCCGGGCAAACATGTCCAGCATACCCAGCAGGGTCTTGAGGTTCACATCCTCCCCCAGGACGATGCCTTCAGTCTGGTAAAAGTCCGAAAGGTGGGTGGCGTCCACTTTGTCGTAGCGGAAACACCGGACTATGCCGAAGTACTTGCCGGGTATCTTCGCCTTGGGCAGGGTTTTGGCGGAAAGCACCGTGCCCTGGCTGCGAAGGATGAGCCGCCGGGTAAACTCCTTGTCAAAGTTGTAGTTCCAGCCCCGGCTCCCGGTCTTGCCGCCGTTTTCGTGGGCGGCGGCCACGTTGGAAAGCCAGGGTTCCTCGATAGCCTTTGCCTTTTCCGGTTCGGCGATATGATACACATCGTGGATGTCCCGGGCGGAGTGAAACTGGGGCATGAAGAGGGCGTCGGAATTCCAGAATTCGGTTTCCACCAGGGGGCCGTCGAATTCTTCAAAGCCCAGGGAAGAAAGTTTATCCTTTACATCCTCCAGGAATTTTGCGTAAGGGTTGGTCCGGCCAACGATAAGCCTGGTAGGGGGAACCTTAACATTATAGGAACGGAAGATCTTGCCCTTCCAGCCGCCGGATTCCAGCATCTCCGGGGTCAGGGTCCCAATTTCATCCCCGGTGATCCCCGCAGCCTTGAGTGCGATGGTCACGGGCTCCCAGTCCGGGGTAAAGCCGAAAACTACGGTTTCCCGATCCGCCTGACGGAAGGGTGCGTCCGCCGCTCCCCGCTTCTTAGCAATACCGCCTATGGCGATTTTTTCTGCCGAGGACAGGGCAGCTTCCGCTAAGAAGCTGCCTTCGGCAACGGCGGCTTTGTCCAGAAGACCCCGGACAACCGCAAAGTAATCCGGGGCATTCCCCGTACCAAGGGTCACCTTTTTCTCGCCATCCATGGCAAGAACTCCCAGCTTGGAGAGGGCGCCAAAGGCGCTGCCCACATCTTTGTTATCAAGGCCCAGATTTCCGGCAATATCAGGAAGGCGGAGACCTGAGGATGTTCCATCCCCTTGTTTTCCCCGAACCAGATCCAGGATCCGTTCTTCGGGACTGCCCTTTTCCTTCCACACCCGGCCTAAATCGGTCAATTCATAAAAAATACCAGCTTCCCGGCGGATTTCACTGACAATGCCCTTGCCCGCAAGCCAGGACAGGGCCTGATTGCCATTTCCGCTCTTAAACTCCAGGTCCTTTTCGACCTTTTCCACCGTAAGCTCATCACCCTTTTTATAGGCCAGGATGATCCGGACCTCCAGGGGGTGCAAATTCTTTACCGTACTTTGAATATCGATACCCATAAAAGCAGAATAGCAATTCCGAGGGGCTTTGAGAAGGGGCGGCGCTCTGGCGTGATCGGTTCTAATACGCGGCGAAGGGAATGACTTCGGTAATGTTCACCCGGAAGCGGCCTGAGGCGGCCCACTGACCGGCGTCCATCCAAAATACGGGGAAATCGGCCAGACTGATAAAGCCTTCGACGGCCTTGGGGCGGTTCCGTTCGCTGCTTCGGAGCATAGTCCGGATTGCCGTGCGGGCGGCGTCTTCCAAGGCGGCTTGTTTGATGGTAACCCAGTCGGAAATCTCCACTGGTCCGCCGAGGAGGCCATGTCCTATGGCCTGGGCGCTTCTGGTAGTCCCAGTTTTCCAGGTACGCAGCCAGCGTTGTTGGGCCTCATTCGGCCGGAAATCGGCCCACACATAGAAACGTTGATCCTGCAGCCCCGCATCGGTGGCGAAAAGCCCGGGGTCTCCCCAGGGGATGGTCCCCAGGGGCTTTAGTTCCAATTCTTCGTCTATGTCCCGGACACGTTCCCCTATGTCGTAATGAAAAGACCAGCCGTATACCATGTCAGAAAAAAACAGGGATGCTTCCTCAAGAGCCCGGCGCCGTAAAGTTTGAAGATCCGGCGGCTTAGGATCGTCTACAAACTGGCCGGGCATGGGTTCCAGTTCCACCCAGACCTGTCCCCGGAGCACTTCCTGGGCGGGAAGTATCACCGTTAGAGCCAGAGCTATAATCAAAGTACAAACTAATACACGAGACATACTTCAATTATCGGGGCTTGGTTGTTTTTATTAACCGGGATTATTTTCCCGTAAGATACTTCCAGGGATTGGCGCCGAAACGAACAAGGAAATAGATCCAGCCGAAGGCAAATCCCGCTAAATGGGTTAGATGGGCAACACCGCTGCGAAAGCCGGTAACAGAAGAGAACAATTCCAGGGCGGTAAAGCCTAAAACCATGATAGGCGCCTTGAGGGGCAGAATACCCCAGAGGTAGATCACCGAGTCGGGGAAAAAGGTGGCGTAGGCCAACTGTACCGCAAAAAGAGCCCCGGAAGCGCCCAGGAGAAAGACCCCGTAGGAACCGGTAAACCAGTAGATCACAAAAGACAGAAAGCCCGCCAGAATACCGGTGCTCAAATAGTAGACCAGGAATTCCTTGCTGCCCATACGACGTTCCACCTGGGCGCCGAAAATGAATAGGGCCAGCATATTGAAAAGGATATGGCTTATCCCGCCATGGGCAAACATATAGGTTACAAACTGCCAGTAAAAACCCCGCTGGATCAATATGGGGTTCAAAGCGAGATAAGAGGTAAACCGGGGATTAATCCGCTGCATGATGTAGACCAGTACATTGATACCGATGATATAGAGCACCACATTGTCATAACGGTAATGAAAAGGCTTGCGGATAAGATTCATATGGTAAACATACGATTCTTATCCGGTCTGGTCAATATAAATATTATTTTTCCGAGAAGGTGATCCGGTTCCTTCCGGCCTGTTTCGAATGATACAAGGCCTTATCCGCCCGGTCAATCATGTGTTCGCTGGAAGTATCCAACCCATGTTCGTAACAGACCACGCCGCAGGAAATAGTAATCTTCAGGGTTTGTTCTTTATATATAATTTCACTTTCCTCAATGGTCTTTCGGATACGTTCGGCAATTTTCAAGGCCATATTTTTGCCCGGCTGGGAAACGAGGATAACAAATTCCTCCCCGCCGTACCGGGCAGCGACATCCGAACTCCGGATATTATCCAGGAGAATCTGGGCAACGTATTTCAAAACCATATCGCCGCAGCTATGCCCGTAGGTATCGTTGACCCGCTTAAAAAAATCAATGTCAAACATAAGCAGGCTGAAGTCCTGACTGATCCGTGCGTTTCCCAGCCACTCATTCAGGATAGAAAACAAATAATGTTTCAGTTTGAGCTTGGTCATCATATCCGTGGTGGCCATCTCGAAGAGGCCGGCGTTATTGATGGCGATAGAAGCCAGGGAAGCCACATTAAGGATATACTCCTTTTCATAGCTGTCAAATTCACCCGCTTCTATCCGTTCTCCCATCATGATAATACCGTTTATCTTACCCTGGGCCTGTAGGGGAACCAGCAGGGATGGCTCAAGGTTGGTGATAGGAGCCAGGTCTTCCAGAGAAACATTTTCGTTCCGTATATCATCCAGGGTATAACAGCCGTATTTATTGTTGAATAGCTTTATCAGATCATGGTTTTCAGGAATGGTATAGGTAAGGGCGTGATCTATATCAAACCCCGTATAATTACGGTGGAGACTAAATTCTTCCGCATCCAGATGCTTGCGGACAAAGAGGCCAACCTTAAGGACCTTGAGCTGGGCCATACAAATAAGCAGAAGGGAATCGATAAGTATGGTAAAATCCAGGGTTGAATTCAGGCTTTTTGATATTTCAAAGAGTTCTTTGAGATCATATATCTGTTTATTCAACTGCTGTGTATCCGATATGCTATCTGTCATCTTGCCTGTCCAAAAGAAGAATTCAGTAATTATAACCCGCTTCCCAAGGACACTGCAAGCTAAATCTCTATAATTACCCGATAATCTTCTATACTATCGGCATGGATCAGGCGATTCCTAAGGGCCGCGCCGCCACTTATCCCCTTGGTATAGGCACAAAACTGCTTTCGCATTTCCTTGCAGGCGAATCCTTCCCCCATATCCCGGCTTAAGAGGGTCAGTTGGCGGAAAGCGGTTTCAAGCCGTTCCCGGGAGCTTGGTTCCTGCCAGGTTTCACCTGAAAGGAGAGACTTTGTCGCAGAAAAAATAAAGGGATTCCCCATGGCGCCACGGGCAAACATTACCGCGGCGCAGCGAGTTTCCCGGAGCATCCTTTCGGCATCTTCCGGGCTAAAGAGGTCTCCGGAACCGGCCACAGGAACCGGCAGCCGGGAAGCTAGGTCGCTTATCAGAGACCAATCGCTTTTGCCGGTATAGCCCTGAGTCCGGGTCCGGGGGTGTAGGCCAACCAGAGCAGCCCCGGATTCGGCGGCAATCCTCCCGCATTCTCCGTAATTAAGGGAAGCTGCATCCCAACCGGAACGGAGCTTTACCGTAACCGGAACGCCGCCCAAGGCTTCCTTCGATGCCCTGACCACCGCCTCCACAATACGGCCAAGCCTATCCGGGCTGCGCATCAAGGCGGAACCGGCCCCGGTCTTTACCACCTTGGGTACCGGGCAGCCGCAGTTTATGTCCACCGATTCGGGCCGCCAGGGGGCCAAAAGCAGGGCCGCCCGGTACATCACATCGGGATCCGCGCCAAAGAGCTGTACCGCATACCGCGCCTCGTTTTCCGCCCGGGGCAGTAAAATTTCGGTACGCACATGGTTTCGGGTTAGCGCTTCGGAGGAAACCATCTCGGTACAGGTAAAGTCTGCCCCCTGGTCTATGCAAACAGAACGGAAGGCTCGGTCAGAATAACCCGCCACCGGGGCCAGAAAGAGATTACCGGGAATAACGAGGGAACCGATGTTTACCGGACGATACAGGCCCATTTATTCATTGGGTAGACCGAAGAAACGGTTTGAGTTTTCCCAGAGGGTTGCAGCCAGTTCTTCGTCGCTTATTTCCAGCATGTCCGCCAGGAAGCCGGCGGTCAGGGGAAGATACTTAGGCATATTCCGCTTACCCCGAAAATCCGCGGGAACCATGAAGGGGCTCTCGGATTCGATGAGGATACGGTCCAGGGGCAGCACCCCGATGGTTTCGTGGAGGTTCCGGGCGTTCCGGTAGGTCAAATTGCCCGCAAAGGAGAAGTAGAGGTTCTGGTCCAGGGCTTTTTTCGCATACTCGGCGTCTTCGGAGTAACAGTGAAGGACCCCGCCCTTTGGGGGCAGCCGATCCCGAAGTATATCCAGCACATCCTTGCCCGCATCCCGGTTATGGATGATCACCGGCAAGTTAAGCTTGGCAGCCAAGTCCAACTGGGTGATAAAAAGCTCAATCTGGGACTTTTTGTCCCCAAATCTGCGGTAATAATCCAGACCGATCTCCCCTATGGCCACAACCCGGGGAAGCTGGACATTCTGCTCAATAATCTGAACCCAATCTCTGCCAGGATTCTGGACCTCCGACGGGGAAACCCCCACGGCATGATACACATTGGAGGCGGATTTAAGGTTATCGTAAACCTTCACAAAATCATGAAGGCTGTTGCATATCGAAACAAGTCTTGAAACGGTAGCCTGGCGGGCTTCCTGAATAACAATGAGCTGCTCGATAGGGTCCTCACAAATGAGCCCTATATGGGCGTGAGTATCAAAATACTGCATGGCTTAGTCCAAAGAAATGAAATCTGGTCTTTCCAAACTGGATATTTCATACTATAACATAAAACTTTCATATGGTCAATGAAATGTGAAATATAAAGCATTTAAATCCACCCATCTAAGAGTTTGGCGGTATAATCTGTGGGATAATGACAAATGTCACCCTGGAGAAAAATTTCTTGTAACCATCAGTTTTATTTGGCATACTGCATAGTGTGGCTTCAATTCAAAGGTGGTGCCATTACCATGATACGAATTGTTATTATTGATGGTCAGGATTCAGACAGGAGCAAAGCAGAGGTAGTTTTATCAGCCCAAAACGATTTTCAAATTGTCGGGGTGGGAAAAGACGGTTATGATGCAATCACTCTCGTGGAAATTTGCAAGCCCGATATTGTCTTGCTGGATATTGATCTGCCCGATCTAAATGGGGTAAAGGTTGCCTCCATCTTAAAATGCCGCTTTCCCAATACATCTATCATCATCTTTACCTATTTGAATGATGATAAATATGCGCTAAACGCCATATGTAACGGGGTTTCGGGGTATCTTTTAAAAAATACGGATATGGAAAAGCTGGCGGAGATAATACGGGTGATCAATGATGGCGGCTGCCACATATCACCCTATGTGGCGGCAAAGGTATTCCCCCACGTTTCCCGGCTTGCCCGGAAGGAATACCCGCAACTTGCAACGCAGTTTCCCGCACAGCCACCGGACACACAATTCCCGGCTAACCTGTCCAGGCAGGAGCTGCAGATCACCAACTATGTAGGTCTGGGCCTGGAAAACCAGGAAATTGCGAAAAAGCTATTCCTAAAAATAGGTACCATCCGGAACCATATTACCGTGATTCTCCAGAAAACATCCCTTCGGAACCGGACCCAACTGGCAGTCTTTGCCGTACAAAACGGACTTACAAAGGAATTACCGAACCCGCACTAGCTCCAATTCAAAGATAAGGAAGCTGTTGCCGGGGATAGCTCCATTTCCGGCACCCCGTTCACCGTAGGCAAGTTCCGGTGGGAGCGCCACCACCCGCTTTTCACCCTGCTTCATGTCCACCACGGCTTCATCAAAACCCGGTATGATCTGACCCGACCCGGTCTGGAACTCCAAGGGGCCATGAAGGTCGGAATTGTCGAAGACCTCGCCGGAAAGGAGCATTCCCTTGTAGTTTACCGATACGGTTTTTCCGGATCCGGCCTTGTTACCGGTCCCTTCCTTTTGGACAACATAGTAGATTCCCGATGGCGTAACGCTGGCGCCAGGGTATTTCTGCTGGATTTGGGCGATGTCCGCATCCCGTTGGGCCTTGAGCCGGGTGGCGCCCGCTGCGCCGGCTTCCCGCTGCAGAGCATCAAAAGCTGCCTGGTCCGCTTTGAAAGCGGCGGCGGCCGGTCCGTTCCGGATAATCGTTACCGTCTCGATCCGGTCTCCCTGCTTGATGGCGTTCACCACATCCTGCCCCTGAACAACCCGACCGAAAATGGTGTGCTTTCCGTCAAGCCAAGGGGTAGCTACGTGGGTAATAAAGAACTGGCTGCCGTTAGTGCCCGGTCCGGCATTGGCCATGGAGAGAACCCCCGGCCCGTCATGCTTGAGGGAAGAAACGATCTCATCGGGGAAACGGTAACCCGGACCACCGGAGCCGGTACCCTGGGGGTCGCCGCCCTGGATCATAAAATCCGCGATAACCCGGTGAAAGGTAAGACCATCGTAAAAGGGCTTACCCCCGGCGGCGCTCATTTTCCCTTCCGCCAGGGCGACAAAGTTACAGACCGTTAGGGGGGTCCGCTGGTATTCCAAGCGAAGGACTATGTCCCCCCGGTTGGTACGGATCCGGGCGAAAAGCCCATCCCCTAGGCTGCTATCCCCTCCCCCGATTCCACGGGAAGCTTCGCTGGAAGTACCGGAACGGGAATCTCCCGAGGGACCGCAAGCGGCGGTTCCGGCGGCAAAAAATGCCAATAAGACACTACCAATACTCAATCGTGTTAACATACGCATAGAATAATTATACCACAAAGCAATGTTGTGGGGCTAGAGTTTTATCCGGCCCCGGAAACTGCGGGAAAGGGTCAGCCGGTCGGTGTATTCCAGATCGCCTCCCACGGGCAGCCCCGAAGCGAGGCGTGTTACATCGGCGCCCGTATCCTTGAGCAGTTTCTGTAAATAGAGGGCGGTGGTATCCCCCTCCAGGGTTGGGTTCATGGCCAGGATCACCTCCCGTACCCCCTCTTTCCGAACCCGGCTGAGGAGCCGTCCTATGCTGAGATCATCCGGGCCTATTCCTTCCAGGGGGGCTATGAGTCCGCCCAGAACATGGAAGCGTCCGTGAAACTCCCGGGATTCATCGATAACTCGCACATCCTGGGCCCTTTCAACCACGCAAATTATAGAAGTATCCCTGCCGGAGTCCGTACAAATGGGGCAGGGATCGGTTTCGGTAAAGGCACCGCAGACAGAACAATGTTTAATAGCATGGTGAAGCCCCGCAAGTTCCCTCGCCAGCTCCCGGGCATAGTCGGGACTGGTTTCCAGAATATGGTAGGCCATACGGCCGGCGCTTTTTTTGCCTACCCCGGGGAGTTTTGCAAGCAGGGTTACCAGCCGGTCAAGGGCGTTAATCATGAGGCCCCCGGGGCTCCGAATCCGGGGAAGCTGCCGGGAAAGCCCGGGGGCATACCAGGTATACCTCCCGCCATGCCCATGAGGGAGCCCATCTCGCGGTTTAAGGTTTCCTTCATTTTTTCCGCAGCGCTGGTGAAGGCAGCGGCAACCAGATCCTGGAGCATTTCCATGTCCTTCCCGTCCGCCGCTTCCGGTAGTATCCGTACCCCAAGAATTTCCATACGGCCATTCATATCAATCTCCACCATGCCGCCCCCGGCGGAACCGGTCACACTAATACCGCCTAGCTTTTCCTGAAAGGATCCCATCTGTTCCTGGATTTTTTGGGCGTTTTTTAGAATATCAAAGGGATTAATTTGCATCTTTTTTCTCCATGCGTTTTTTTTCACCACCGTTCCCCGGAATATCCGCCTAACCATCTCCGCCTGGGGGGCTAAGTCCGGCTCCTTAGCGGCGGACTCTCCGGCCTTGTCGGGGGTTTCAATCACCTCAAGCATCAGGGAGTTACCCCAGAGATCCCCGAGGATTTGCCGGATAAGGGGATACTCCTTCTTTAGTAATTCCGCCGTCAGGGGATCCTGTACCGGAATGAGAAGCTTCCCGCCGACGGAAGAATCGGCCCATTCCCAAGGGAGGGACTTTTCGATCCCCGAGGCTAAAATCCCCCGGTCCCGGTTAAGATTCTTGATAAGGACCTCCCGCAGTTCCGGAAGATCCTTCGGTGTTCCTCCAGACGGTAATACCGGCTGGGCTTGCGTCTCATCGACTGGAACTTGCGCCGGTGTCCCCGCAGCTTCACGGGCAGCCATAACCCGCTTAAACTCTTCTGTAAAGGCGCCGGGACGATTAAGGTTTAGGGGCTTGTCCTGATCTGTGGAGCCTCTTTCAGCCCCGGCCCGGCTAAAGGGCCGGCTATCCCTCCCCCTCCGCCCAATTCTAGGACATTCTGTCCTAAGACATTCTGTCCTAAGACATTCTGTCCGAGGATATTCCTAGCGCCGTCGATGGCAGCCCTAAGTTCCAGGGGGGATACCCACCGGTCCAGCCAACAGAGTTTTGAAAGTACTGTTTCAAGCTCAAACCGGGGTGAAACCGAGTACCGTATATCCCGGTAAAGCCCCAAAAGCAGGGACAGGGCTTGTTCAAGCTGGGCCGAATCAAGCTTTTCCCGGACTGGGGCAGAGAAGCGATCCGGACCGTAGCCCAGAAGAGATTCCCGGGTAACCCCATTCTTCAAGAGCAGCAGGCTCCGGTAGTACCCTGCCAGATCGATGACGAATTGTTCTATCGCCACCCCGGAATCGAGCAGGCCGTCAAGCAGGGCAAAGGCTCCGGCAGTATCGTTGGCCGCACAGGTTTCCGCCAGGGCGTTGAGTTTATCCAAGCCCACCAAGCCGAGCTTGTCCCGGATCAGCTGGGAGCGGATATGCCCTTCGGAAAAGGAAGCCACCTGATCAAAAAGGGTATAGGCATCCCGAAGACTCCCGGTAGATTCCTTGGCAATCCAGAACAGGGCCTCATCCTCGGCCTCTATTCCCATCTTCGTACAGGTTTCCTTGAGGATCTTCCGGATCGTTTCTATGGGGATAAGTCTGAAATTGAATTGCTGGCAGCGGCTCCTGATAGTGGCCGGTACCTTATGGATTTCGGTGGTAGCAAAAATAAAGACGATATATTCCGGCGGCTCCTCAATAGTTTTGAGGAGGGCGTTAAAGGCGCTGTTGGAGAGCATATGGACTTCGTCTATGATGTAGATTTTTTTCTTTCCCCCATGGGGCGGGAATATGACCTCATCCTTAATTTGCCGCACACTGTCCACCGAGTTATTGGAAGCCCCGTCAATCTCGATGATATCCAGGTTTGACCCCTTGGCGATTTCCCGGCAACTGGGACATTCCCCGCAGGGATTCACCGTGGGCCCCTTCTCGCAGTTGAGCGACCGGGCGAGTATCCGGGCGGCGCTGGTTTTACCGCAGCCCCGGGGGCCGGAGAAAAGATAGGCATGGGCGATACGTCCGGATTCAATGGAACTTTTAAGGGTGGCGGCAACAAAATCCTGGCCGGCTAACTCATCGAAAGTTTTTGGGCGCTGCTTGGTGGCGGTAACTTCATAAGCCATATTGCCAGTATACCCTGAAAAGCTGATTAAAAAAAGCCCCGCAACCAGGGTGGCCACGGCGCAATAAACATCCGCTTGCCGTTGCTTCCTTCCGGACCTGGCGGAATTGGGCGGCGTTTATTCGCATGGTTCCTGGCTGCAGGACAGTTTATAATACCGAAGCAGAGCCCAGAGGTCAAGAAAGATAAATCATCATTTCCAGACCTCTTTATTGACCAGATCCCGGGGCTTCTTTCCCTGGAGGACGCTCAGCAAATTCTCCGCAGACCTGATGGCCATACCATCCCGAGCGATTCGACTGGCGCTTCCTATATGTGGAAAGGTGGTCACGTTGACCAGTTTGAGCAGAGGTTCATCCAGGGGAACCGGCTCCTTGACAAAGACATCAAGTCCGGCGCCCCAAATCCACCCTTCGGCACAGGCCGTATACAAAGCCTGCGGATCCACCAGGGGCCCCCGAGCGGTGTTGATCAGAATGGCGGTTTTTTTCATTGAACGCAATTCTTTTGCCCCGATAAGGCCTCGGGTACTTTCGGTAAGAGGACAATGAAGGGAAACAAAATCACTTTCCCTGAGCAATTCAACCAGCGGTACGTACTTGGCGTCCAGGGTCGATTCCGCCTCCGGGCAGCGGGAACGGCTAAAGTAGAGGACCTTCATATCAAAACCCCGGGCCCGTTTTGCCACTGCCTGTCCAATGTTCCCCATACCGATGATACCGATGGTACTCCCGGCAACTTCCTGACCTACCAGTAATTCGGGGCCCCAGACCTTCCAGTCACCGGAACGCAGGAAGGCGTTTGCCTCAATAAGCCTCCGGGCCGAGGCGAGAATGAGGGAGAAGGCCAGATCCGCAGTTGCGGGGGTAAGCACATCAGGCGTATTGGTTATACAGATACCACGCTTTGTCGCCTCCGGAACATCAATGTTATCGTACCCCACAGCATAGTTACTGACCACCCTGAGCTTCGGCGCAGCGTCAAACAATTCGGCGTCAACCCTAATAGGAATACTGCCAAGCAGACCTTCCACATCCCGAAGGTCCCTAAGCAGTTCATCCCGTGGCGGTACGCCGTTTTTTTCCAAAACTTTAAAATCCACATTGCCCCGGAGCAATTTCAATCCCACTTCCTGAATAGGAATACCTACATACACTTTTGGTAATGTCATACAACACCTTCCTTATAAAATATTTTCCGCTTAATTGGGTATGATTTCCAATACCTTACGCTTGGCGCCATCCTGTATTTCGAAGAGATAGATCGGTTTATTCCGGGGATAGGCCCGGGAATTGGTCCAGGTGAACTGGATGCCCTCAAAGTCCCGGATCTCGTTGCAGTAATCCCGGAGAAGGATCCGTTCGGCAGCCAGTTTCTTTGGGTCCCCGGTGATGCCGGTGGATTCGATGGCGCGTTTGATCATGTAGACCACATCGTAATAGTTGGTAGAAAGGCTGAAGGGTTCAATGCCATTGTACTCCTTCTTAAAGGCTTCCCGGAAGGCGTCCCACCTAGGGTTGCTCAGGTTCGGATCGGTGTGATTGTAGATCATGATTCCGTTAATATTAGTACCGCCAATGGTGTACAGGGGGGCATCATCACCGGAGGAAAAAATCAGGAGAGAATTCATTTTGTTCCAGCCCCGGGTCTTTAGTTCGGCAATGATGCTGGGGATCTTCTGTGCGTTGCAGGAAAAGATGATCGAATCGGGATTCTGAGAAAGGGCGTTAACCACCAGGGGGCCAAAGCTTACCGCATCGGTGGGAACATCAACCTGGTTGAGTACCACCGCCCCGGCATCGCGTATCCCCTTTTCGTGGGCCTTGGCCATCCCGGCCCATACACTGTAGTTTTCCACAAACTGAACCACCCGTTTGCCTCCGGTATGCTTAAGCCAGCCTGTAACAATGGGGGGGAGGGGCTCCTCCGTGGGGGAATACCAGCTAATAGCCCAGGGATAGAAATCCGCGACGTACTCATAGGAGGTGGTAGCCGTAAAGGAGTAGATTCCCTCTTCGGCGGCCAGGGGAACCGCCGCCAGGATTACCGGCTCCGGCACCGGGCCCATCACAACCAGGGCAGTATCAAGGAGCTTGGACATTTCGGTGATACCGTTGGCGCTTTCCATGCCCGTGTCGATCCGCACAATCCGTACCGGCTTCCCCGCAATGCCTCCGGCAGCGTTAATCTCTTCGGCGGCCCGATCAGCGCCCCACTGGAGATACGCTCCGATACTTGCTATAGGACCGGTAAGCACATTGAGAAAGGGGATCCGCCATTCATCAACCGTAGATTTCTGCTCACCCATACCACCCGCATGAACAGCAAAGCTACAGATGAGAAGTACTGCGCAAAACGAGCCAAACTTTTTATTCACCCTTTTCTCCATGTAGTTCTTTTATTTTTCGAAAGATCCGTCTCAAAACCGGCCGGGTTATAATTCCCTCGGGTTTGATCATTATAATAAATATCAGCATAAAAGCATAGAAGACATTTTTCCAGGGCTGGAGTCCCTCGGGCAGGATCAGGGGAAGCCCCCAGAGGATCGGCGCCGCCAGAAGGGCGCCCCAGGGGGTGGTATAGCCCCCCACAAAAAGTATGGTCATGAAGAGCCCCAAATTACGGAAGGTGATAAAGAGTGGGGAAATGGAACGGGTCACGTAGAGGTAGAGCACACCCGCAAGCCCCCCCAATGCGCTGGACGCAGTCTGGAGCAGCATCCCGGTTTTTTTAACATCGATCCCAAGGGATAGTGCCAGATCCCGGTCCAGGAATATCACCGATGCGGAACGACCCAGGGATGATTTTTCAAACCGGTGGATGAGAAAGCCTATTAGTATAACCATTAAATAGATGATCAGCACCAAAAAAATCCGATTGCCCTGGTTGGAATTGATGATCCGCGGAACATTGAACATCCCCATGGTCCTCCCCAGGGCACCGGTATTTTCTGCGATGGTCTTGAAAAGATACATGAAGGTGAACCCCACGATTACCACGGCAAAACAGGGAGCGTCCCCTATGGCCAGAGAAACCAGAAACCCGATTAAGCCGCTAAGCAGCGCCGCGGCAAGCAGCACCGCGGGAAAGGGCCAGTGCAGACCGATGGCGGCGGAAGCTTCCCCCTGGGAGCCGGACACCACCGCCCCGGATAGGAGGGCGCCAAAATAAGCGGAGATCACCATGTTGGCCACCGCCAAAAAATGAAGCTGTCCCATACGGTAAGGCAGGTATATGGCCCAACTGGCCAGGAGAAATATCGCCGTAAAACTCAAATAGTAAAACAAAGGACCGGACAAAATTTCTCCCTACAATTTAGTGCCGAAAATACCCCGGGGCTTAACCAGAACCACCGCCAGCATGATACCAAATACTACGGCGTTGGACCAGGAGCCGGAAAAAAAACCCTGGATAAGCGCTTCCACTATACCCAGGAGCAGGGCAATAACCAGCCCCCCCGCAAGGTTTCCCATACCGGCAATGATAGACACCCCCAGGACCTTGTGGCTCAGGAGATCCCCCAGGTCCGGCGAAGCGGAACCTAAAAGCAGGGCCATAAGCATGGCGCTCATACCCCCCAGCAGCCCCGTGAGCATATAACTTTGGAGAGCGGTTTTAAAAACCGGAATCCCCGCCAGTTTAGCGCCGTCGGGGTTTTCGGCGATAGCCCTGAAAGCCCGGCCGGATTTTGTCGCGTAGAGTATCCGGAACAGGACCGCCACCGCGATAAGAGCGGCCGCCAGGGTAAGAACCTGCCCGTAACTAACACTAATAAGACCATGCTGCCAAATCGGTTTCCCGGCGCCGGCGATGCGGAGAAAAGAAACCGGGAAACCCTTATTAATACTGTGGGAACAGAGTTCGGTGATCAACATTCCCATACCCATGGAAACAACCATGGTAGCGTTAATATCCACGGAACCGCGCTTACCCATGACATGCTGGAATATTGGGGCGGAGATCATATTGATGATAATGGCGGATACAATAGCTGCGGCTGTCCCCGCAATAATACTGCCAGTTATCTGCATGGCGAGCCAGGCCATGTACATTGAAAAAACAACCACCACCGGAAAGGAAAAGTGGATTATCATAGCCACCAGGAGCAACAGGTTAAAGCCCGTTACCAGGAGCACATAAACACTGCCCAGGGAGATACCGTTGATAATCTGTGCAATCAATACTTCCACACTACACTCCCAGATACGCTTCACGGACTGCCGGATCTTTTAACAGATCCTCCGCCCTGCCTTCCCGAACCACCCTGCCGGTCTCCAGCACATACGCCCGGTGGGCGCACTTAAAAGCCCGGTAGACATTCTGCTCAGACAGGAGAATCGAGTAGCCCTCCTTATTCAGTTTAAGCAGTATATCAAAAATAGTAGTAACAATGATAGGCGCAAGGCCGATGGAGGGTTCATCCACCAAGATAAGGTGAGGGGTAGACATAAGGGCCCGGGCAATGGCGAGCATCTGCCGTTCGCCGCCGGAAAGGGTTCCCGCAAGCTGCTTCTTTCGCGCTTCCAGTATGGGAAAAGCGTTGAAAACAAAGCTGAGTTTTTTATCCGCCCCCTTTAGTTCATGATGGGCCCCCAGGAGGAGATTATCCATCACCGACATGGAGGCAAACACCCCCCGGCCTTCGGGGACCAGGGTCATACCGTCACGTACCGTTTTATCCACCGGCGCTCCGGTAATATCCCTGCCCTCGAAAATCACGGCGCCCGAATCGGGGACATTAATCCCCAGGATAGTTTCCATCAGCGTAGTTTTACCGGCGCCGTTAGCCCCCGCCAGAACTACTATTTCGCCCCGGCGAACTTCAAGGTTGATGCCCCGGAGAATCGGCGTGTGATCATAGGAAACGGAAAGATCCTTGACCGACAGAATAACTTCATCCTTCTGTTCCAAGGTACGCCTCCGTCACCAGGGGATCCTTCCTGATAGTCTCCGGAACACCCTCGGCAATCTTTTCGCCGAAGTTCAGCACCGTAACCCACTCCGCCACATCCATGAGCATCTTGATATCGTGGCTCACCACCGCCACGGTAATACCCATGGCTTTGATCCGCCGTATCAGCGTTACTATCAGATCGGTCTCTTTGGCCGCCAACCCCGAAACCGGTTCATCCAGCAGCAGCAGTTTGGGCTTGCCGATAATTGCCCGGAGGATCTGCACAAACTGCTTTTCTGCCCACACCAGATCCACCGCCCATCGATCCGAAGCATCCCCCATGCCCACGGACTCCAGCAGTTCCATCGCTTCCACTTTCAGGGGCTTCTCATTTTTTGAGGAAGCTCCACTCATGACATTTTCCAGTACCGTTAAGGAGGGAGCCAGCTTTGCCGCCTGAAAGGTCCGGCGTATTCCTAGATTGGCGATTCGGTCGGCACGTAGTTTTGAAATATCGGCGCCGCCAAAAACTATATTGCCGGAGTCCAGGGGAATAATACCGCTTATACCGTTGAACAGGGTAGTTTTCCCGGAACCGTTGGGGCCGATGATGCCGTGGATCCGGCCCTTCTCAATGACAAGATCAAGGCCCTTCAGGGCCTGTAGGCCCCCGAAAGATTTATTTGCCCCTTCAATTTTCAGCATCTTCCACTTCCATGACCCTATTAGTATACCAGAAAAGAAGGATTACGTACCCCCTCGTACCTCCCTATTCTGGATTTTTTAAACCCTCTTGGAATAACTGCCGGATGGCCAGACCCTTATTTCCAAATCAGTTCAGTAATTACCGGATTATGATCACTTAACTTATTTCCAATGGCACTCTTGTCAATAACCGAACTTACTAAGTTAAAATGTTTTGTGGAATATAAGCAAAAATCGCAATGGTATTTTCCTTGATGAAACAAAGTAAATTCGTCACCTTCTTTTCCATATTCAACACGGTTATATGTATGCCAAGCACTTTCAATATAATATTTTTCGAACAGATTGTTTTTTATTTCAAGCCATTTCATCCATTCATTATGGTTCGAAATAGAGTCATAGATATTAAAATCCCCTAGAATAATTGATGGATATTTTTTTAATATTTCTTCATACTTTTCATATTTAAGGCCATTTTTTAGCCGTTCCATATATGATATTTTAGTTTTTCCATTAAATGTTTTCAGCCAAACATTGAATATATAAAGTATTCTCCCATCATTTAGTATGATTTTGTAAAGAGCAATAAAAGTGAAATCGCCAATCTCATCATTATTATTTACCAGACGCTCAATAGTTGCATTTTTTGCCAATAAGCTGACACCGCATAAATAATTATCCGCCCTTTCTTTTCCTCCCTCCGTCCAAATATCTCCCAATGAAGTTTTGTCATCCCATAATGTTCTGCCATTTTTAGTTATCTCATTTTTAGTTTCCTGTAAGGCGATAATATCACCCTTAAAACCATCCACATGGTCAACGACTTTATCAACCAGATTATTTCCGGCCGTTTCAATGTTCCATGTTATAATTTTCATGCCATCCCCTGATTAAGAAAAAATGTAATTCTATTTCTGATATTTGTTTAATAATATGTCCACTCGGCAATGGTTTATTCCATAATCTTTTATGATAACGTCTCAATGTAACACATTTCGTACATCAATTTTGACGCCAACCCATGGAGGGTTCATCAAGCATAATGAATTCACTTCCGGTCATCAATGCCCGGCCAACCGCAAGCATCTGCTGTTCACCGCAGGAGAGCAATTTCCCCCACTGCTTCCGCCGTTCGTAGAGCCGGGGGAAAAGGCCGTAAACTGTTTCCAGGATTTCTCCGGTTATGATATTCTTGTTCACATCCTTGCGGTGGAGGGGAGTAGGGTTAAATAGATCCTTACGAACAGGCGCCATAAAAGGAAAACGGAAAATCACCATTGATACGGCTTTACGTTTATCAAAATATTTTGGGAATAGTGTTGAATTCTGGATTGGAATACAGAATGAATATGAAATTAGAATAGAAAAAGAATTGTTGGAAAAACAATTAATGGAAATACATACATTAGAAAGAGCCTTGGCATAAAAATGGAGCGTCCTACCCCCCCAGGTATGCCTTCTTCACATCCGGATTTGCCGCCAGTTCCGCTGAGCTGCCCCCGGCGATGATTTCCCCGGTTTTAAGGACATAGCCCCGGCTGGCAAAATCCAAAGCCACCTTGGCATTCTGTTCCACCACCAGGATGGTCATATGCTTTACAAAGTTAAGCTGTTTGAGGGCGCGGAACATTTCGTACATCAACTTTGGCGCCAAACCCATGGAGGGTTCATCAAGCATAATAAATTCGCTGCCGGTCATCAGCGCCCGGCCAACCGCAAGCATCTGCTGTTCCCCTCCGGAGAGCAATTCCCCCCGTTGTTTCCGCCGTTCGTAGAGCCGAGGAAAGAGGCCGTAGACTGTCTCCAGGATTTCTCCGGTTATGATATTTTTGTTGATATCCTTGCGGTGGGGAAAGGCGGCAATTTGCAGGTTATCCTGCACACTAAGATTGCCAAAGATATGCCGACCCTCGGGAACCAGGGCCAGCATCTTTTTCTGGACCAGGGTGTGGGGCTCGGTCTTGAGGATGCTCTGACCGTTATACAGGATGTCCCCGCCGGTAACCAGCGGCGCTTCAGGCCGGGCTAAGCGGGCCAGACTCATCAGGGCGGATGTTTTTCCCGCGCCGTTAGCGCCGATAAGGGTAACGATCTCCCCCTTATCAATGGTAAACGAGATACCGTGCAGGGCTTCGATGTTTCCATAGGAAACTTTCAGATTTTTTACCTCTAACAGCATGATGTCTCCGTCATTAAATCGCTCCATCCCCAAGATAAGCTTTTATCACCTCCGGGTTGTTCCGGATTTCTTCCGGATCACCCTGGGCTATCTCCCTGCCAAAATCAATCACCGTAATTTTACTGCACAGGGTCATGATAACTTCCATCTGATGTTCGATCATCCAGATGGTAAGCTTGAAAGTATCGTGTATCCAGCGGATATAGTCGATCAGTCCGGCCACATCGGCGGTGCTCAGACCGGCGGCAGGCTCGTCCAGCATGAGCAGATCCGGCTGCAGCGAAAGCGCCCGGGCAATCTCCACCCGGCGTTGTATGCCGTAGGGCAGATTCTTTGGGTACTCATCCGCCAGTTCCGAAAGGTGAAAGATCGCCAGCAGTTCCCGGGCGGAAAGGGCAATCTTCTCCTCCCGCTCCCGGTAGCGCTTGGTATTAAAAAAAGCGTCCGCCGCATTATACCCCAACTGGTAATGCTGGGCGATACGGATATTATCCAGCACCGTCATCTCGCTCCAGAGCCGGATATTCTGAAAGGTCCTACCAACCTTCATGGCGGCGATCTCGTGGGGCTTCTTGCCGTTGATCCGCACCCCGCCAACGTTGATATCCCCCTCGGAGGGAATGTAAAATCCGCTCACCAAATTGAAAACCGTGGTTTTCCCCGCGCCATTCGGCCCGATGAGTCCGGCGATCTCCCCCTTCTTCAATGCAAGGTTGATATCCGTAAGAGCCTGGAGGCCGCCGAAACGATGGGTCAGGTTTTTAATTTCAAGCTGATTTTCCATTGCCCTTCCCCCCTCGGTTAAATAGTTTTAGTTTTGGTAATACATCCAAAATTTCCCGGTTCCCCATAAGGCCCTCGGGGCGGAATTGCATGAGTAAAATGAGCAGCAACGGTATAAAGACCCATTTGAGGATCTGCAGAGGCCGCAGCAATTCTAACAGGAAGGTGAAAAATATTGCCGAAAGAACGGAGCCCGAAAGGGAGCCCATACCCCCAAGGTAGACCATCACCATGCCTTCGGTGGACTTCATAATATTGAAGGAACCGGGGTTGATGAACCCCAACATGTGGGCAAAGAGCCCCCCGGCAATTCCCGCGAGGCCGGAAGAAAACATAAAAGCCAGCAGCTTCATCTGGTTAGTGTTAACGCTCATAATTTCTGCGGATATCTCATCGTAGCGGATGGCGGATATCCCCTTCCCCAATACGGAGCCCATGAGACGTTTAATGGCGATCACACAAATCACCGCAAAGACCATGATCCATATGAGCATCCAAGGCAGGGGGAGTACATCGTTCATGGCAAACATGGTACTCTTCATCCCCATAAGCCCCCGGCTGGCGCCAATGGCGCTGATATTGTTGATGGCGGTGGTGATGATATAGTTTGAAGCAATGGTGATAATCGCCAGATAGTCGTCCCGGGTTTTGAAGGAGGGGATAGCCACCAGAAGTCCCGCCAGGGCCGCCGCAATTCCCCCGGCAATGATCACCACCGGGAACAGAAACAGCGCCGTCTGGGGAGGAAACAGGGGATTACCGATAAATTTATTTTCCGTAAAGAAGATCAGTGATAATACGGAAGAAACATAGGCCCCCACAGCCATGAACCCCGCATGTCCGCAGGAAAATTCACCCATGTAACCGTTTACAATATTTAAGCTCGACGCAAAAATAATATTGATACAAATGGACATGATCACGCTTTGGATATACTGATTTATCAAGCCCAAGGAAGAGAGAAGCACAATTATTACCATAACAACGGCAATAAAAATGATGAGCTTAGTTTGGTTTTTCCCTTTATTTAATCCCGGTACTAGTGCCATCATTGACGCTCCTATATCTTTGTGCTGCGGGCTACGCCGAAGAATCCCGTAGGTTTAAGAACCAGGATAATAAGCAATAT
The DNA here is from genome assembly GCF_000297095.1 of Treponema primitia ZAS-1. Taxonomy (NCBI): domain Bacteria; kingdom Pseudomonadati; phylum Spirochaetota; class Spirochaetia; order Treponematales; family Treponemataceae; genus Treponema; species Treponema primitia. The sequence goes on from NZ_AEEA01000170.1 coordinate 49,501, forward strand.
AATGAAGGATACCAGATCCTTAAAACTCGAAGGAAAGAAGGCGGCGATAAAAATCTCGATAAAGCCCAGGATAAAGCCTCCGATAAAAGCGCCCTTAATGTTTCCGATGCCGCCCACCACGGCGGCGATAAAGGCTTTCCAGCCAATGATCATCCCCATATAGGGGTCCAGTACGGGGTAGGACATGCCAAAAAGTATCCCCGCCACCGCCGCCAGGCTCGACCCCAGGGCAAATGTAAAGGTGATAACCCGGTTAACCGGTATCCCCATCAGCGGGATGGCAAACTTGTCGTAGGAAATGGCCTGCATGGCCATACCAAGGGTAGTCTTGTGTACGATAAACTGCAAAATGCCAAAAACTACAAACGCAGCGATTATAACCAGTACCTTTAAATTAGTAATGGTAAGGGGACCAATCTGCCAAATCTGTTTATCCAGAATATCGGGAAAGCGCAGGGCGCTGGCGCCCAGGATGGCCAGGTTGCCGTTCTCTAGGATAAAGCCCACCATAAGGGCGGTGATGACCACATAGAGCCGGTTGACCCCCTTCCGGCGCAGGGGCCGGTAGGCGACCCGCTCAATGGTTATGCCCAAGAGAGCGGTAACCAGCATGGTAAACACCAGGGTCAGCGCAAAAACCAGCCACCCCCCGCCGACAATCTTTAGCAGCAGGGCGGTGGCGATAAAGAACGCAAAATAACAGGCGGCCATAAAAATATCGCCATGGGCAAAATTGATAAGCCGCAAAACACCGTAAACCAGGCAGTACCCCAGGGCAATCATTGAATAGAAGCTGCCCCATTGGAGGGCATTAAAAATATTCTGTAAAATGGTTGTCCACATTGGGATACTCCCCTGTTAATAAAATTACAGACTTGTTACGTATTCAAATTCACCGGCTTCGTTGATCCGGACTACCACCGCCGGTTTGGCGGGATCCCCATTAGCATCGAAGGTCATTTTACCGGTAATACCATCAAAATCCTTCATTCCGGCAATTGCAGCCCGGATTGCCTCGCGATCCTTGGTCAGATCCCCGGTAAGCCCCGCAGTCTGAATGGCCTGAAGGATAATCCGAGTTGAATCGTAGGAAAGGGCCGCCACATCGTCGGGGGTATACCCGTAAGCAGCTTTGTACTGATCAATGAAAGCCTTGGTATTACCAACAGCGCCGGCAGCGGCATAGTGGGTGGTAAAGTAATACCCCGCCACTGAACCCTTGCTCAGGGTCACCAGGTCTGCGGAACCCCAGGCATCGCTGCCCAGTACGGGCTTGTCGCCCCAGCCTAAGTCCTTGGCTTGAGGAACGATAAGAGCTATATGGTTATAGTAATTGGGCAGGTAGAGCAGTTCCGCCCCGGAATTGACGATCCGGGTTAGCTGGGTGGAAAAATCCTGATCCTTCTGACCAAAGCTTTCAAAGGCCACCACCGAACCGGCGCCATTGGTCTTTTCCCAGCTATCCCTAAAGAGTTCCGCCAGGGTCTTGCAATAGTCGTCCTCCAGGTTATAGAGGATGGCGGTCTTGGTTACGGCGCTGAACTGGCTCTTGGCAAAGCTGACCGCTGCCGGAGCCTGGACCGGGTCCAGAATACAGGCGCGGAACACATAGGGCCGGTTCAGGGTAACCGCCGGATTGGTCGCCCAAGGGGAAACCATGGGAACCCGGCTTTCGTTGTTCACCTGCCCGGCGGGAATGGCCCGGCCGGAACCGCAGGGGCCCACAACCGCCAACACCTTATCCTGGTCAATAAGCCGGTATGCCGCCTGAATGGCCGACTCCGCCTTAAATTCGTTATCTACGTAGACAAATTCCAACTTGTACTTCGTACCCTTTACGTCCAAGCCGCCGGCGGCATTTACATCCTTTAGGATAAGCTCAGCGGCATACTTGGCCCCTTCCCCAACCTTGGGGGAATCCCCGGTTAAGGGAATATTGAAACCGATTTTAATCGTATTTTCCTTAGCTCCCCCAGCCGACAACAAGGCCAGGGTCATCAGGGAAAATACCCCCAGCAACACGCTTCTTTTCTTCATCATTTTTCCTCCGTTTTTGTAGCTTCCATAATTTTATGGGAGTATAAGAAAATATAAAGGAAATAAAAATAATAATCAAGCATATTTATGCATTTAATTACAAATTATCATCTTAATTCTCCTAAAACTACGAATATTTATACGTTATAATTTAAAATCGTTTAAACATACATTTATGTATGAAATTGTTAACCTTGCATGAGACTAGTTTTTGTGTATAAATACATTATGGGTAAACTACACGATCTGGGGATCGTCAATGCCATCATCGTATCCGCAAATTTCGGCTATGAGCCTTTTATCGGCTCCGTGGCGGTAAAGGATGGCCGTATCGCCGCTATCATACAGGAAAACCTTAACGTCACTGATGGCGCGGGAAACTTCGTTGCAAAATGCGCCCAGTGGATAGATGGGGAGGGCAAGATCCTTATGCCCGGCCTTTTTAACGGCCACTGCCACGGGGATATGACCCTGGGCAAAGGCTTAGGGGACGGCATGACCCTGGGGGAGCAGAACGAAGCCTTCAGCGATCATAACTGGTTCCAAAAATTTATCACCGATGAGGACCGCTATTACTCACGGCAGCTCACTTACTGTGAAGCTCTCCTTTCGGGGACAACTTTTCTCTGCGAGAATATGTATTGGAGCTTGGGCAAGTTTTCTGCAAAGGCCATGATCGAAACCGGCATCCGGGGCGCCCTGGTGGAGGATGTACGCCGGGATTTTATCAACCAGGATGATTTGGTTCCCACAGAGGATCTACGGGTTTTTATGGAAGACTGCCGGCGACAGGGCTTAGTACCCATCGCGGGACTGCCGGCGGAGGAAGATTTTGAAACCCGGCGTCTCCTGGACATCCATAAAAAACTGGAAAGCTTAGGGCTGTTCCGGACCATGCACCTGGCTGAAACGGACTGGAGGATCGCCGCGGTGGAAACCAAGTATGGCCTCACCCCGATTGATTATCTGCACCAAAATAAAATTCTCAACAAATACTTTATTGGATCCCACGTTGTCCATGCCTCGGATAAGGAGATCAATCAATTGAAGGAAGATGGAGTTGCGGTGGTCAACACCCCTCTTTGTGAGATGAAGATTGCCGATGGTATCGCCCCCATCCCCGAAATGGTCCGCCGGGGAATCACCGTATGCCTGGGGACCGACGGGGCGATGTGGAACAATTCCAATGACATTTTCCGGGAGATGAAGGGGATGGCCCTGCTCCACTCGATCAACAGCGGCGCCAGAAGCCTCTCCCCACGGGACATCCTCAACATGGCTACTATAAACGGAGCTAAGGCCTTTGGGGTGGACGCCGATTTGGGAACCATTGAGCCGGGAAAATCGGCGGACATGATTCTGATCGAAACTGCTGCGCCCCATATGCAGCCCCTGCGGCTTGGCAAACACGAAAACGTCCTGTCAAACATCGTGTACAGCGCCACCGGAGCGGATGTTACCGATGTGTTTATCGGGGGCAAACGGATCGTAGAAAACCGGGTATTGAAAAGCGCTGATGTAAAAGCCATTGCCGCAAAAGTACGGCAGGCCTCGGAAAAAATCGCCAACGCCTTGAAATAGCCAAGGCGAACGCCCTGGACTAGGGACGGATTCTAATGGTACTATGATCCCGAAATGAAAATTAATTTTTTTATGCCCACCAGGGTTATCATGGGAGATGATTGCATCTTCAATAATCGAGCCCTCCTCAAAGAGTTGGGGAAAAAGGCGTTGATTATAAGCGGAAAAAACTCCGCCAGGGCCAACGGTTCCCTAGCGGATATGCTACGCGCCCTGGAGGCTAACGGACAATCCTACTTTTTATATGACAAGGTGATGAGTAACCCCACGGTGGACTGTATCTATGAAGCCGCAGACGCCATAAAACGGGAGGGCTGCGATTTTGTGGCAGCCCTGGGGGGCGGTTCTCCCATGGACGCAGCAAAGGGCGCCGCCGTCCTCGCGCTGAATACGGTGGAGAAATCTTCCCTGTTCAGCACAAGCTTTACCATGGCCCTGCCCATTGTCGCGGTTCCCACCACCGCCGGCACCGGTTCGGAGGTAACGCCCACCGGTGTCTTCACCAATGATGCGGCCCGGACCAAAACCTCTGTAAATACACCCGCCATATTTCCCCGTTACGCCTTTCTGGACGCCAAGTATACGCTCGGCCTCAGCCGGACCATCACTATTAACACCGCCATTGACGCCATTACCCACGCGGCGGAGGGGATGCTTTCCGTAAAGGCATCTGCCCTAAGCGATGCCCTGGCGAAGGAAAGTATTGCTGTCATCGCAGAATGTTTTGACTGTCTGATCGGGGATCAGAATATCAGCCCGGATATACGGGAAAAGCTGCTCTACGGTTCCATGCTCGCCGGAATGGTTATCGCCCATACGGGAACAACTGCGGTTCACCCCATGGGTTATACCCTTACCTATAATCACAACATTGATCACGGCAGGGCCAATGGCCTGATTTTCGCAGAATATCTGAAGGTAATAGAAGAAAAAGAAAAAACCAGTAATACTACGCGTATTCCGGAAATTGTATCTGCCCTGGGTATGAAGTCCCTGGATGAATTTGCCGGGGTTCTCGACAGTCTGCTGGGTAAGAAGGAACATTTTGAAACCGCCGAACTGGAACGCTGCGCTGAACAGGCTTCCAAAGCAAAAAATATCGCCAACTGCATATTCATTCTTGAAAAAGAAGATTTGTTGGGGATATTCAAAAAATCTATAGGATAAGACAGGGTTTTATGCATTATTACAGTACCAGAAGCCGGTCGAACCCGGTCAGTTTTTCTGTGGCCGCCCTCACCGGCCTTGCCCCGGACGGTGGGCTCTTCATACCTGAAGAGATCCCTTCCTATCCGGGAAAAATAAAGAATTCCCTGGGGACCATGGATTTTTTCGATATCGCCTTTGAAACTATCCGCCCCTATGTCCACCCGGAACTGCCAGACTCCGTTTTAGAGGATCTGGTCCACTCGGCCTATCCCTTTGCGGCGCCCCTGGTGAGCGTGGGGGATAGGCTGGTGTTGGAACTTTTCCATGGCCCCACCGCCGCTTTTAAGGATTTCGGCGCCCGGTTTATGGCCCGGGCCTTTTCCTACCTCCGCCGCGGTGAGAACAAACCCCTGCGGATACTGGTGGCCACCTCCGGAGATACCGGCGGTGCGGTTGCCGACGGCTTCTACGGAGTGGAGGGCATTTCCGTAACGGTGCTCTACCCCAAAGGCCGGGTAACGCCGCTGCAGGAAAAACAGATCTCCGGTCTCGGCGGGAATATCGATGCACTTGCAGTGGAGGGCAGCTTTGACGACTGTCAGGCCTTGGTAAAAGCCGCCTTTGGCGATGAAGGCCTGCGGAAACGGCTGGTCCTTTCTTCCGCCAACTCCATCAACGCAGCCCGGCTCATCCCCCAGGCAATCTACTACAGCGCCGCCGCAGGCAAAGCCTTTGCCGGCAAAATCGACAGCGATGGTGAGGCCACCCCCCGGGCGCCGGACGGCCAAGGGGCTTCCAAAACCGTTACGACCTACGGTGTTAAAGCCGGAATCCCCATCACCTTTTGTGTGCCCAGCGGCAACTTCGGTAACCTTACTGCGGGGCTCTACGCGCTAAAGATGGGCGCCCCCATCCGGGGTTTCATAGCCGCCACTAATATCAACAAAACGGTGCCGGATTATCTGGAAAGCGGAGAGTACCATGCCCGCTTATCCCAGGCAACCATTTCCAACGCCATGGATGTGGGCGCCCCCAGTAACTTTGAACGCATGGCCGCCCAATGGACCCTTGAGCAGCTGCGGAACATGATCCGCGGCGTTCATGTATCCGATGAGGATACCCGGAAAACCATAGCTGCAGTCCACGACAGTTCTGCTTATTTCCTCGATCCCCACGGCGCCGTGGGCTGGCGGGCAGTGGATATACTAGCCGCCGGAAGCGCTCCGGTCGAAGGCCCCTTAGCGGTATTGGCAACCGCCCATCCGGCAAAGTTTGCGGAAACCGTGGAACCCCTGGTCGGCCCCGTCCCGGCTCCGGCGGCTATAAAAAACGCCCTGGGCCGCAGCTGCACATACAGGACTATCCCGGTGGAACTTTCCGCCCTGGCCGATACCCTATAATAATAGTAAGGAGTAATGCGAAACGAGAAGTTTCGCTTCAATTAATCTGTGCGGTAGCCACCGCACTAAATAGGAGTTATATCTATGAAATCTTGCCCCTGCGGTTCTGGCCGTACCTACGCTGAATGCTGCGAACCCTACATCACCGGGATCCAAAAGCCCCCCACTGCGGAAGCGTTGATGCGGAGCCGTTACACTGCCTATGCGGAACACGCTATTGATTACATTGTGGATACCTGTGTCCAGGAAGGCAAGGATAAAATCGATGTAAAGGAAACTCGGGCCTGGAGTGAAGGCTCCCGGTGGCTCGGGCTAAAGGTACTTTCGGTTACCAAGGGCGGAAGCGCCGACACCACAGGAACCGTGGAGTTTGAAGCCTCCTATGAACGGGACGGTCTGCGGGATATCCACCACGAGGAGGCCAAGTTTAAAAAAATTGACAGCCAGTGGTTCTACGACGAGGGGGATATAGTCCCAAAGACCATAGTCCGGGCTGCCCCCAAGGTGGGGCGCAACGAACCCTGCCCCTGCGGGAGCGGGAAGAAGTATAAACACTGCTGCGGTAAATAAAAAGCGGCGATGCGCATCGCACACCGCCGCTTGAAATTTCGTCTGTTTCCAAAAAGCTACTTAAGCAGTTCCTTCGCCTTAGCGGCCAGCGACCCGGAGTCCAACCCGAAGCGCTTGGTCAGGTAGTCCTGGGAACCAACTTCCCCAAACTCGTCCCGGATGCCGATCCGGGCAAACTTGCCCCGGAAACCGTCTTCCGCAAGGATCTCCGCCACAGCACTGCCAAGACCGTTGTTAATCTGGTGGTTTTCGGCGCTGATTACCGCCTTTACCTTACCGGCTTCCGATAGTATCGCTTCCCGGTCTATGGGCTTAAGGGTAAGCACGTCCAGAACCCCGGCGTCGATCCCTTCAGCAGCCAGGCTTTCCCGGGCTTTAAGGGATTCGTTCACCATGAGGCTCCCCAGGGCTACGAAAAGGACATCCTTACCCGGTTTAATAAGCTTGGCTTTCCCGAACTGGAACTTATCATTTTCCGTATACAGTACCGGAACCGGTTTGCGGGGGAACCGGAAGTACACACAGCCGTAGGTTTCCACCGCTTCCCTGACAAAGGCAGCGCCGCTCCAGGCGTCGGAGGGTTCTACAATGGTTAAGCCCGGTATGGCCCGCATCAGGGCAAGATCCTCAAAGGGCATGTGGGTACCGCCGTTTGCAGCCGCGGTAACCCCGGGATCGGTACCAACCAACTTAACGTTCAGCTTGGCATAATTGGCGGAAATGAAAAACTGATCGTAAACCCGCCGGGAAGCGAAGCAGCCAAAGGTGGCGGCGAAGGGAATCTTCCCCACCGAGGAAAGCCCTGCGGCAATTCCTACCATATTAGCTTCGGCGATACCCACGTTATAAAACCGGTCCGGGTAGGCCTTTTTGAAAACTCCGGTGTTGGTACAGCTCATAAGGTCCGCTTCCAAAACCACGATATTGCTATTTTTTGCCGCCAATTCAGTCAAAGTATCAACATATGCGGCGCGTATTTCTGCAACTGCAGTTGCTTTTGTTTCCACGTTTTACTCCTTTGCGTCCAGGGCAGCAATGGCTTCTTTAGCCTTAACAAGGTCGAAGGCCATGCTGTGATTCTTCTCGATTCCTTCGGCGAAGTTACAACCCTTGCCTTTGATGGTGTTCATGATGATCATCGAAGGCTTATCCTTCTGGGCTAGGGATTTTTCAATCGCCTCGTCCAGGGCCGCTATATCGTGGCCGTCCACCTCTTGGGTAAACCAGCCGAAGGAAGCCCATTTCGCCGTGAGATCCCCCAGATCCACAATATCCTTGGTAAAGCCGTCAAGCTGCTGTTTATTGTAATCCGTAAAGGCGGTGATATTTGAAATATGTTGGGCTGCGCCGAAAAGAGCGCCTTCCCAGATCTGTCCTTCGTCGGACTCGCCATCGCCGATTATCGTATAAACCCGAGAGGGGCTCTTGTCGATACGAAGCCCCAAGGCTATACCCAGGGCGGCGGAAAAACCCTGGCCCAGGGAACCGGCGGTCATATCAATGCCGGGGGTCTGGTTCCGGTCGCAGTGGCTGGGAAGCCTGGTGCCCCCCTGGTTAAGGGTCTTAAGCCAATCCTTGGGGAAAAAGCCCTTCAGAGCCAGGGTAGCGTACACCACCGGTCCCGCGTGTCCCTTGGAAACCACCAGTTGATCCCGGTCCTTCAGCCGGGGCTGGGCAGGATCAACCTTCATGCGGTGAAAATACAGAAGGGCAAGCACATCCGCGATGGACATGGCGCCCCCGATATGGCCGGATCCAAAGGTACCAATTTCTTCGATGGTAAGCTTACGGATCTCCTTGGCCTGACCTTTTAAATAAGCCAATTTTTCTTTATCCATATATCAGACTCCTATTTAGGTATAATCTATCATAACAGAAAACACATGCATACAGGCGGAAAAGCCTGCATTCTTCAATGCGCCATGTGATAACGTTTGCATATTCTATATAAATCAATATTTTGTCAATGTCAACCGGTTATTTCGGCTACATTTTTGCTTGACAGGCAAAAAAACAGTTGATATAGTTATGATAACGATTGCATATTAGTTAACATCAAGTTGAGATAATAAGGAGAACCTATGACTTCCAGAGAACGCGTAAAGGCGGCATTTGCCCACAAAGAAGCGGACCAAGTCCCAGTAGATTTCGGTAACTTTTGTTGCTCGAATATTAACGCCATCACCATGAAACGGTTACGTGAATACTATGGCCTAGCGGACAAACCTATTAAAATAAAGGATATGTCCACCATGGTTGGGATCATGGAACCGGATCTCATGGATATCATGGGCTGCGATGTACAGGAACTGGACCCCTATGGCGATACCTTCGGAAATATAAACCAGGATTGGCGGGAATGGACCTATCTGGGCGAAAAGGTACTGATTCCCGGAGGCTGCGCCTTAAAGGATGATGACAAGGGCGGTACCTACATTTATCCCTTTGGAGATACCAGCGTGGAACCCTCCGGGTATATCCCGGCAGGCGGGTTCTATTTTGATAACCTGCAGCGTTCCCCGCCTTTCGACGAGGACAATGCTAACCCCTTAGACCAGGTGGAGGATTTTCCCGTGGTATCCGATGAAATGTTGGAATTCCATAAAAAACGAATAGCTGTTTACCGTAAGGACAGCAGGGCAATTCAGGTAAGCCCCGGCTATTTTGGCTTTGGAGATGCCAACAATATTCCGGGACCAAATGTTAAACATCCAAAGGGCATACGGGATATTACCGAATGGTACACCGCGCCCCTCCTCTACCCCGATTATGTAAATGAGGTATTTGAAATCGAAACCGAACGGGCAATTGAGAGTTTTAAAAAATACTATGCCGTTTTTGGCAATGATCTGGATGTCGTCTATATCTGCGGTACAGATTTTGGCAGCCAACGGGGACCTCTCATTAATCCCGAAACCTTTAAAACCATGTATGTACCCCACTATAAAAAAGTTACCGACTGGATACACAGCAATACCGAATGGAAGGTCATCAAACATTGTTGCGGCGGTATTTTCCCCATCATCCCCTATATGATAGAAGCGGGTATTGATGCGCTTAACCCGGTTCAATGTTCAGCGGAAGGAATGGATCCCCAAAGGCTAAAGGATACCTATGGCAAGGACATGGTCTTCTGGGGCGGCGGTGTAAATACTCAAAAGACCCTGCCCTTTGGAACCCCGGAGGATGTGCGCAAGGAAGTGCTGGAGCGGCTGAAGATATTTTCCAAGGGCGGCGGCTATGTTTTTAATACCATTCATAATATTCAGGCAAATACGCCTATCCCCAATATTGTTGCCATGGTGGAGGCGGTTAAGGAATTTAACGGGGGAAAATAATGAAGCTCCGCAGAGCAAGCTCTGCGGACCCCAGGAGCCTGTTTATTCGTCAAAACTTAAGCAGCTCCCCGCTCTCAAAAGCCGCCTTACAGGTATAGGCAATTTCTGAAACCTTGGTTCCATCATACACCGTCACTGTGGGCTTGCGTTTTTCAACAATACAATTGACAAATTCCTGCACCTCATTAACATAGGCGGTGGCAAAGCGCTCCAGGAAATTCTCACTGCACTCCCGCCTGACTCCGTGACTATCGAGGACTTCCACCAGATTTTTCTGGGGTATTGAAGCGATCCGGAGGATTCCCTTGGTTCCGATTATCTCGGTTTCCACGTTATAACCGTGGGGGGCGGTACGGCCTGCAAAAAGGAATACCATACAATCGTTTTTGAATTTCATCAGGCAGGATACATTGTCCCCGTCTTTGTAAGCGGCAAATTCCGGATGGGCATAACAGCCGCCGATTGCATACACCGTCTCCGGTTCTGAGCCGGTGAACCACCTTGCCAGATCGATATCATGGACCGACATGTCGAGGAACTCACCCCCCGAATGGGGTGCAAAGGCGATGGAACCCTGGATAAATTTTTCCGGATCCTGGCTGTAGGAACGGAACAGCACGGGCTTACCGATTTCCCCGGCAACAACCTTGTCATGGGCGTATTTATAGGACTCGTCGAAGCGGCGCATAAAGCCCAGCATAAATACCAAATCGGGGTGGGCTTCTACCGCCTTCTCCGCTTCCTTACATTCCGCCACGGTAACCCCAAGGGGTTTCTCCGAGAATACATGTTTCCCGGCTTTCATGGCCGCCGCTATTTGCCCGGTATGCAGAGCGGAAGGAGAAACCACCACTATGGCGTCCACATCTTTACAGGCGACAAGATCATCAAAGGAAGTAAACTGGTGTTTAACCCCAAGCCGCCGAGCAGTCTCCTCCACTTTTGGTTTATCCACATCACAGATCGCGATAAGTTCAGCGTTCTGAATCCTTCCCGCGATATTCTCCGCGTGCTGCAAGCCCAAACGTCCAAGTCCAACAGAACCAATACGGACCTTACCCATAGGAAACTCCTTCATGTTTATTTCAGGATCGATTTTACGGCACCATTTTCACCCACCGGTCCATGAACCCCGCCAGCAATCTCATTTTGTATTCAGGATTTATCTGTTTATGCAAACGTTATCATAATAATAGGTTTGTTTTTTTGAACTGTCAAGCTTTTTCTGTGTTTTGTGAAACTATTTAGGGTTCTAGATGAATCCATCGTTTTATCAAAGGGTTCTTAGTTTTTTCGTGCCGTAGATTCCCGTATTATCAGCTTGTAGGGAAGGACCAGTTCTTGTTTAAAGGCAGGAGTCCCGGTTATTGTCCGGTGCAGGATCAGTGCGGTCTGTCCGCCAATTTCTTCCAGTGGCTGGCGTATGGTGGTTAGCCGGGGGATCAAATAATCCGATATTTCAATGTCATCGAAACCCACCACCGAAATGTCATCAGGAACCCGCAAACCTTCGTCCTTCAAAATCCGTATAACCCCGAGGGCTAATTCATCAGTGGCTGCATAAATAGCGGAAAAATCCCGGTTCCGGAGAAGCAGTTCCCGCATGGTATACATACCGGATTCTGCAGTATAGTAAGGTGCAAAGAGCACCCGGCTTTCATCCCGTTCAATTCCTGCTGTTTCCAGGGCCTTATAATACCCCTCCACCCGCAGTTTACCAAAGGTAAAATTGCTGGCGCATATCATATTAATCTTGCGATGCCCCAGACCGATAAGGTGGTTTACCGCTGCCATGGAGGCTTGTTCTTCATCAACATGTATGGAAGGAATATCGGGAAAACTAAAGGTCGAAACAACCACGGGAAGCTGCAATCGGTTAAGGGATTCATAAAAAACCGGGTTTCTGATCTCCTGGATCAGGATAACCCCGTCCAGTTTTTCAGACTTTAGCCGATCCAGACAATCCTTTTCACTAATATCGTCAAACTTTACAAAGAAAAACAGCGTATGGTACCCAAATGATTCCAAATGCCGCTCTACTATTGAAAAAAGCTGCCTTTGAAATATATTAAAGGTATAAGGAATCACAATACCCACCGTAAAGCTTCGCTGCAGAACCATGTTCCTAGCAGCCTTGTTGGGTACATATCCGGTTTCTTCAATGAGTTTGAGGATCTGTTCACGCTTTTTTTGGGTAACGTATTTTTTTCCGTTCGCCACCCGTGATACTGTAGAAACGGATACCCCAACTTGTTTGGCAATATCCTTAATGCTAACCATCCCTTTTACCCCACTTTGCTATTATGTACCACAATAGCAGGCGACATACAATACTGCTTTTAAAAAAAGGGTGTTCTTTCCGGAAAACTTTATTTTACCCCCAGGTACTTAAGGCTAGCCTCCAGCGCCGCGGCTAATTGTATCGGCGACAGTTTCTGTACCACCGGGCCAAAGGGCTCATAGGAGAAAGCGCCCTGATATCCCAGGGTATCCAGTCTTTGTATCAATTCTTTATTACCCATTTTATCCTTGGGGCCTACCAGAACACGATTACCATCCAGGAATTTTTCCACCGGAATATCATCTTCAACACCGGAAATATGTACTAAGCCGGTGTAGGGCAGCTCATAGGAAGCGCCAAGACCGTCCATACCGAATATGCTCTTATCATCCGGACCGATGTAATGGTGGAAGGTATCCAACAATACCCGGTAACAGCCATAGCCCGATGCCTTAATGGCGCCGACAATAGGCGGCAGGGATGCGAGGGAAGAGATCCCGAAGCCAAGGGCTTCCACATAGCCGGTTATACCGTATTTAATAAACAGGGGTCCATAGTCCCCCAAGGCATCCACGGTATCCAGGTACTTCTGCTTCGGAGTTCGTTTATCACTTTTCTCGTTATTGGGGCACAACACCAGGGCCGGACATTCAATAGCCGCACAAAGTTCCAGAAGCTGTTCCAACTCCGCAAGGCAGGTCTCCCGCTTGGCAGGCAGATTGAATTTCTGCAAGGCATTGATCGTAATGATCTTAACCCCTTCCCCCCGGCTTATCTTCAGCGCCTCTACGGGTTTTAGCCTGTCAATAATATCCCCTATCTTTGATTTTCCCGGCAGGTCGTTACGAAGTTCTACCTGGGAAAGGCCTAGTCCGGCGGTAAATTTAATGAACTCCGCAAAGTTCTGGGACGGTGAAATGATCCGGTTTAAAGCAACACGTTTTCTTGTCAACATAAAAACTCCTTACACGAAGTACTAGGCTTTCCTTGCGTTTTTGCGCATATCAATAACAACCGCACCTACAATGATAACACCTTCCAGTATTTTCTGGCTGTAGGGAGAGAACCCAAGGAGTGTCATGCCGTTACGCATAACCGATAGTACCAGGGCGCCGATTAACGCGCCCCCGATGGTACCGATACCGCCCGAATGGGAGGTCCCGCCTATGGTAGTAGCGGCAATAGCCGTCAACTCGTAGCCGTCCGCCGCGCCGGGATGAACGCTGCCTACGCGCCCGGCAAAGACAATGGCCGCGATACCAGCGAGGAGACCGCAGTACGCGTAGATCAGTACCAGGTTTTTCGGCACGTTTACGCCGGACACTTCCGCCGCAGTAATATTGCCGCCAATTGCGAATGTATTTTTGCCAAACCGTGTTTTGTTTAACAGAATATAACTCACGATAAACATAAAGAGGTAAATCAGAATCGGAACAGGGATACCAAACACCCTGCTGCCTATGGCGTTCATTGCGGGGGTCAGGTTACTCACCGGACGCGCATTTGAATAGATAAGAGCAAAACCGCGCACCACGGTCATCATCCCCAGGGTAGCGATAAAGGCCGGGATTCTTGTAAAGGCAATAAGCGCTCCGTTCACCGCCCCGCAAAGCGCCCCGATAAGAAGCCCCGCAAGTATCGGAATGATAAGCGGCAATTGGGGCAAATTCTGGTACAGCTTCATCTGCGCGGGTACCTGCGCGAGACTCGCCGCAATAAGGCCGGAAAAAGCAAGCACGGAACCGACCGAAAGATCGATACCCTTGGCAACAATGACAAAGGTCATACCAAGGGCCATGATACCCCAGATGGCGGTTTGATTTAAAATGTTCAAGATGTTGGGAATACTTAAAAAGGCCGGGGACAGGATGGCAAACACAAGGCTCATCACAATCAGAATGAAGAGTATGCCGTATTTCTGGGTTATGCGTTTAACATTAATAGTCATTTTTGGACTCCTTGTTGTTTCTGATAATCTTCCATGGTATTAGTGGCATAGGCCATCAACTCTTCCTGGGTCAAATCCGGTCTGTTGTCAATGATGCCGGTAACTTTTCCCTGGTGCATGATCATGATCCGGTCGCTCATACCCATCACTTCCGGCAGTTCGGAAGAAACCATGATAATGGATTTTCCTTCTCCCGCAAGACGGGTAATAAGCCTGTGGATCTCGGCTTTGGTAAGCACGTCAATGCCCCGCGTCGGTTCATCAAACAGAAGAATATCCGGATTGGTCATGAGCCAGCGGGCAACAAGCACCTTCTGCTGGTTCCCGCCCGAAAGATTCTGAATAAGCTGCCCAAGACCCGGCGTTTTTATCTGCACCTTCTGCACATATTCATCACACATAACACGCATACGTTTTTCGCTCAAAAACCCGGTCTTGTTCAAAAACTGGGGGATACTGCCTATGACCATGTTAAGCTGAATATCCAGCATCGGGAAAATGCCGGAATTCCGCCGGTCTTCGGTGATAAAGGCCATACCGGCCTTTTTCGCATCATCGACCCTGCGGATATTGACATCCTTGCCATCGACAAGGATCTGCCCTCCGCTTTTCTGCCGCACACCGAAAATGGTTTCTATTACCTCACTGCGGCCTGCGCCAATAAGACCCGCAACGCCGAGTATTTCGCCCCTGCGTAGGGTAAACGAAACGTCTGTAAAATATTTTTTATGTGAAAGGTTTTTAACCTCAAGTTTGACCTCGCCTATGGGACACACTTCCTTGGGGAACTGGTCCTTTACATCCCGGCCCACCATCATGTTGATAAGCTTGTCTACCTTTAATTCCTCCGGCGTTCCGGTCCCTATATACTCGCCGTCGCGGTAGACGCTGATGATATCCGCAATCTTGTATATTTCATCAAGCTTGTGGGAAATGTAGATCATGCTCGTGCCCTTTTCCTTGAGCTTCCGCATGATAACAAAAAGCTGGTCGACTTCCCGGTTTGTCAAGGCCGAAGTCGGCTCATCCATAAGAATCAATTTTGAATTATACGAAATGGCCTTCCCGATTTCGCACATCTGCATTTTGGCAACAGTCAGTTCCGACATCAAAGTTCTGGGATCTTCCATCATATATATCTCTTCCAGAACCTCACTGGTCATTTCCGCCATTTTTTTATGGTTAATAAGACCAAGTTTGTTTCGCGGCTCCCGACCCAGCCAGAGATTTTCCATGATGGGCCGGTGCAGAACAGGGTTCAGCTCCTGGTGGATCATGGAGATTCCCATTTTCAGGGCCTCCGCCGGATTGTAATGCCCCAGTTCCTTCCCATTAAAAAAGATCTGTCCACTTGTAGGTGAATGGATGCCGATGATACACTTCATAAGCGTTGACTTACCCGCCCCATTCTCGCCTAAAAGAGCGTGAATCTCCCCGGGGCGGACCTTAAGATCGACTCCGCGAAGAGCCTGGACGCCCGGAAAAGTTTTAACAATATTTTTCATTTCAAGGATATATTCACTATCCGCCATACGTCCGCCCCTGTAATTTTCATTGCTTGCGGTTCTAAAATCATAGCCCTTTCGAACCACCGTATTCTAAAACCGCCCTGTTTACTGTTGCAAAAGGCGGCGGCAAACACCATTGGTATTTGCCATCGCCCCTAAAAACAATCTGAATTAAAGGTAATCGTCCGCGTTTTTTTTGGTAATCAACTCGTAGGGTACCCATTTGATGGGGTCCAATTTTTCACCCTTAAGCGCCCGGATCGCAAAGTCGGCGGCTCCAGCCCCCTGGCCTCTCGCGTTTTGGAATACCGAACACGCCATCTTGCCGTCCTTAACAGCCTGAACCGCATCGGGGTTCCCGTCCGTACCGCCTACCAGGATTCCTGTCCGGCCGGTGCTTGCAATCGCCACAAGGGCGCCCATGGCCATTTCATCGTTGTTGGAAGCAATGGCTTTCAGATTAGGATACGCGGTGAGCCAGTTTTCGGTGACATTGACGCCTTCGTTCCGCATCCAGTTACCGGTTTGTTCGGCCACGACCTTGATGTTCGGGTATTTTTCCGCGATAACTTGCTTGACACCCCGGGTCCTGTCCTGGGCCGCTTCCTGGTTAAGCTGCCCCATGAGGATAGCGATTTCACCCGAACCGCCCAGCTGCTCGCCGAGGTATTCCATCTGCTGACGGCCTGCTACGACCGAATCCGAACCGCAATAGTACACGCCTGCGGGGGGAGTTGTACCAACATAGGGGTTGCGGTTTACGTAGATGATGGGAATTTTCGCTTCCTGGGCTGCCCGGGTCATGGGAGCAGCCGCGCTGGTGTCAACCGGAACTACAACTATCGCCTTTACACCCTGGGCGATTGCCGCGTTGACATTGTCCTGCTGGCGGGTAACATCATTCTGACCGTCCGACCAGATGATCTCGTACTCCGGTTTGTTCGCGAATTCCGCGGCAAACGCATCGTGCAGGTAGGAGAGCCAGGTATCATTTGACTCACTGCGGGCAAAGGCGATGCGTATCTTCTGCGTCCCTCCGCTCTGCTGACCTCCGTTCGCAAAAAGCCCTGACGCCACCATCAGAGCAACCGCAAAAACACATAGTGATTTTTTCATAAAAAATCCTCCTCCAATCTTATTTCCATGTTCTAAAACAGAACATTGGTCTAATAACGTTTTCATATATAAGTATCCCATTACTATTTAAATCTGTCAACAAAAATCGTTGAACCATGCGTATTTTGATTTGTTATTTTAATTTGTTATAATACAAAGATTTAATCAATATAAACCTCTGTTGGCTTCTAGGAGAATACGATTTTCTTTAAAATCTGAATGGGAAAAACAGGAAAACAAGCCTTTTTATTGAAGATTTTTTTATTTAATGTGGATCAATAATTATAAAAAATGGGTTTACAAGGTTTAATTTTGGATGTATTATTATAACAACGTTTTCATACGCTAATTATAGAGGGTTATCTAAAACAAGGAGCAGTATTATGGCTGATAGATTAAAAATCGGAATTATCGGCGCCGGGCGCATTGGTAAAATCCACATTGACAACATTGCCCGTTTTATCCCCCAGGCCAAACTAGAGGGGCTGGCGGATATTATGTTGAACCCTGAGCAGGAAGCTCTGGCAAAGGGACTTGAAGTCAGAATTATTTCCAAAAATCCCCAGGACCTTTTGAAGGATCCTGAAATAAAAGCGGTGATAATTTGTAGTTCCACCGATACCCACGCGGACCTCACCATCGCCGCCGCCCAGGCGGGGAAGCATATCTTCTGTGAAAAACCCATAGATCTGACCGTAACCAAGGTAAAGGCAGCCCTGGATGCAGCCAAAAAGGCGGGGGTTAAGCTCCAGATCGGGTTTAATCGCCGGTTTGACCACAATTTTGCCCGTATCCGGAAATACACTCTGGATGGCGCAATCGGTGATGTTCATCTTATTAAGATCAGCTCCCGAGACCCCGCGCCGCCGCCCATTGCGTATGTTAAGGTCTCCGGGGGGATATTCATGGATATGATGATCCACGACTTCGATATGGCCAGATTCCAGGCAGGAAGCGAGATCACCGAAGTGTACGCTGCCGGAGATGTGCTGGTTGATCCGGAAATCGGTAAGGCCGGGGATGTGGATACCGCCATCGTTACCCTGAAATTCGCCAATGGCGCCATCGGAGTTATCGATAATTCCCGCAAGGCCGTCTACGGGTATGACCAACGGGTGGAAGTTTTTGGTTCCAAGGGAGCTGCCCAGGCCGAAAACGACACGCCTAACACGGTCAAACTTTCCAATGAATCCGGTGTTACCGGGGAAAAACCCCTGTACTTCTTCCTGGAACGGTATAAGGGAGCCTTTTTAGCTGAAATGGTCTCCTTTATTGATTCCATACAGAACAACAAGCCTATCGCGGTAAGCGGTGAAGATGGTTTGGCAAATATGTACGCTGCCCTAGCGGCGCTGAAGTCTCTTAAGGAAAAACGCCCTGTTTCTATAGAAGAAATCAAGGCACAATAGTAGTATTTATAAGGAAGGCACAGGATGCAAATACCGCACAAACCGCCATTTAACCGGGGCTACACTCCCCTGTCACCCCGAAGCGGGGCGACTGCGGATATGCTCATGGATTTTGGAGTGATAAAGCTCCTCCCGGGGGATACCTATAGGAGCAACTCCCCCACGGACGAACGGGTTTGGCTGCTCTCCCAGGGAAGCGCAAAAATAAGCTGGGAGGGCGGAGAAAAAGAAATCTCCCGGCCCAACCTTTTCGATTATTCCCCCTGGTGTCTTTCGGTTCCGGGGAAAAACGAAGTTACCATTACCGCGGGAAAAGAGGGGGCGGAGTTTTACTACACCGCCACGGACAACCCCCGGCCCATCAAGGCGAAGCTCTACACCCCCGAGGAATGTAAGAGTGAATTCCGGGGAGAAGGTACCATGCGGGAAACCTCCACACGGGTGGTACGCACCGTCTTTGACGACACCAATCGGCCGGAGTCCAACCTGGTCATCGGCGAAGTTATCGGCGTACCCGGCAAGTGGTCCAGCTACCCGCCTCATCATCATCCCCAGCCGGAGATTTACCATTACCGCTTCCTCCCCAGCCAGGGATTCGGCCTTACCGCAATCGGTGACACACCCTATATCATTAAGGACAAAGACACTATCCTGATACGGGAAGGGGAAGTTCATCCCCAGGTTACCGCTCCGGGTTATGCCATGTGGTATCTCTGGGTGATACGTCACATTGACGGCGCCCATTACGGGCCTGCAACCAAGACGCCCATATTTATAGAGGAACACAAATGGGTCCAGGGGCCGGAAGATAAAATCTGGCAGCCAAAAAAATAAATACACAAGTAGTAAGGAGAAAACCCGTATGGGAAAAACAATACGTCTTACCATGGCACAGGCTCTGCTGCGATTTCTGGACAATCAATACATTGAAGTGGATGGCGAAGAGATCAAATTTGTTGCCGGTGTGTTCGGCATATTCGGCCACGGGGTGGTGGTAGGCCTGGGTGAAGCGCTGGCCTCAAAGGATAACAAACTAAAGTTCTATCAGGCAAAGAACGAACAGGGCGCAGGTCACGCGGCCATGGGCTTTGCCAAACAAAAAAACCGCCGGCAAATGATGGCGGTGTGCAGTTCCATAGGTCCGGGCGCCCTGAACATGGTGCCCGCCGCAGGGACTGCCACGGTGAACCGCATACCCGTGCTGTTTCTGCCGGGAGACGCCTTTGCCTGCCGCCAGCCCGATCCGGTGCTCCAGCAGGTAGAAAGTCCCAACGATTATACCAGCACCGCCAGCGATGCCTTCCGCGCGGTAAGCCGTTACTGGGACCGGGTGCAGCGGCCGGAACAGCTTATGACCGCCATGATCAACGCATTCCGGGTCCTCACGGATCCTGCGGAAACCGGAGCGGTAACCGTGGCGCTGCCCCAGGATGTACAGGGGGAAGCCTACGATTATCCCGAGGAATTCCTCGGTAAACGGGTCCACCACATAGAGCGGCGCATACCTACCAAGGGCCAGATCGATAGGGCCGCAGCGATGCTGAAGGCTGCCAAAAAACCCATGGTGATCTGCGGCGGCGGAGTGCGCTTCTCCGATGCGGGAAAGGAACTGGAAAAATTCTGCGAGACCTACCACATCCCCTTCGGGGAAACCCAGGCCGGAAAGGGAACCATCCTCTGGGATAACTCCTACAATCTTTCGGGGATCGGCAACACCGGCGCCCTTTCGGCGAACAGGATTGCTAAAGAGGCGGACCTGATCATTGCAGTGGGAACCCGGTTGGGAGACTTTACCACCTGCTCCAAATGGCTTTTTCAGCACCCCGAAGCTAAAATACTGGGGATCAACATTGCCCCCTTTGACGCCTATAAGATGAACGGCGAGCCTATCATTGCGGACGCAAAACTTACCCTGGACGCCTTAACCAAGGCAGCGCCCGGGTACAAATCAAGCTGGGGCGATAGGATTAGTGAAGTCCGCGCCGAGTGGAAGGCCGAGGTTGACCGGCTCTACAGCGAAGACGCCAATCCCGCTCCGGACGGTTCGCCCCTGCTTTCCCAGGCCAGGGTATTAGGGGAACTGAACGATAGGCTCCTCCCCAAGGATGCTATCGCCGTGTCCGGTTCGGGGTCCATCCCATCGGATATGCAGCGGGTCTGGCGCGCCCGGGTAAAGGATACCTACCACATGGAATACGGCTTCTCCTGCATGGGCTACGAAGTCGCCGCCGCCCTGGGAGTAAAAATCGCCTTTCCGGAAAAGGAAGTGGTCGCCCTGGTTGGGGACGGCGCCTATACCATGCTCCACACGGAATTGCTAACCGCTGTTCAGGAAGGTAAGAAAATTATCATCGTGGTGCTGGACAACGCCGGGTTCCACTGTATAGACAACCTGCAGCATAGTCAGGGGATAGTCCACTTTGGTAACGAATGGAAAACCCGGAATGAAGCCAGCGGGCTCCTGGAAGGAAGTTCCGTGCAGGTGGACTACGCCAAAAACGGCGAAAGTTGGGGCGCACTGGGACTGCGGGCCAGAACACCTGCGGAACTGGAAAAGGCGGTAAAGGAAGCTTTGGCGTCCAAAAAATCGGTGGTGATCGATGTTAAGACCAGCGCTAAGACCATGACCCACGGGTATGAATCCTGGTGGCGGGTTGGTACCGCCCAGGTTTCCACCAACCCTGAAGTTGAAAAGGCAGCAAAGGATATGGCTGCAGAAGTTTCCAAGGCAAGAAAATTCTAGGAGAAGTGTTATGGCAAAGGTAGCATTGAAGCCTAAGATCAAACTGGCCATTGCCCCCATCGGCTGGACCAATGACGACCTTCCCGAACTGGGGGGGGAGATTCCCTTTGAGCAGTGTGTCAGCGAAATGGCTTTGGCGGGATTTACCGGAAGCGAAGTGGGTAACAAGTATCCCAAGGATCCGGACATTCTCAACCCAAAACTAAAACTGCGGGGGCTCACCATTTGTAACGCCTGGTTCAGTTCTTTTCTGACCACTCAGCCCTACGAAGAAGTAGAAGCGGCATTCATCAAGCACCGGGATTTTCTTTATGCTGTGGGCGCCCGGGTTATAGGGGCTTCTGAACAGGGTCACTCCATTCAGGGCAAGGAAGAACCTATCTTCGATAACAAACCGGTTTTTACCGACGAGGAATGGAAACGGCTCACCGAGGGGCTGAACAAGCTGGGAAAATTGGCGGCTGAAAAAAAAATGAAGCTGACCTTCCATCACCATATGGGGACCGGTGTGCAGACCGCCGCCGAAATTGACCGGCTTATGGAAAACACCGATCCTAAATTACTGAGCCTCCTCTACGATACGGGGCACCTGGTTTTCTCCGGGGAAGATCATATGGCGGTGTTGAAAAAATGGATAAAGCGGATTCGCCATGTACACCTTAAGGATATGCGTCCCGCTATTCGGGAAACAGCGATTACGGAAAAATGGTCCTTCCTCCATGCGGTTAAGTCCGGGGTCTTTACGGTGCCCGGCGACGGAAGCATAGACTTCAAGCCCATCTTCAACACCCTGAAAAAAGCGCAGTATGAAGGATGGTGGGTGGTGGAAGCCGAACAGGACCCCGCCAAGGCTAATCCCCTGGAGTACGCCATTAAGGCCCGGGCCTATATCAAAAAAACCGGCGGAGTTTAATCAATGAGATTCGGAATAAACACCCTGGATGATTTTGATGTAAAGGATAAAACGGTTCTCTGCCGGGTGGACATTAACCAGCCGGTGGACCGGGTCACGGGAACCCTAAAGGATACTACCAGGATCGAAGCCTGTATCCCTACCCTGAAGGAATTGAGTGAGAAGGGAGCCAAGCTGGTGCTTCTGGCCCATCAGGGAAGTGATATCGAATATAAAAACTTTTATACCACCGAGCCCCATGCAAAGGCGCTGTCCATATTTCTGGGTAAGGAAGTGAAATTTATCGATGATGTCTGCGGCCCCGCAGCCCGGGAGGCTATCAAGGCCCTCAATGCGGGAGAAATCCTCCTGCTGGACAATGTCCGTTTTGTATCGGAGGAACAGACCCTCTTTGAAACCAAACTGCTCCTCTCCCATGAGGAACAGGCAAAAACACTGTTAGTGCGGAAGCTGGCTCCATTGGGGGACATCTATGTCTGCGATGCTTTTGCCGCAGCCCACCGGGATCAGCCCAGTTTATGCGGATTTGAAGAACTCCTGCCCAGCGCCATGGGCCGCCTGTTTGAAGAGGAATTCTGCGTCATCTCCGGTCTCATGGAAAAACCAGAGCGGCCCAGCGTATTTGTCCTGGGGGGCGCCAAAATTAACGACGCTTTTCTGATGATGAGCGCCGTCCTGGGGGGCGGAGCGGCGGACAAAGTTTTAACCGGCGGTCTGGTAGGAGAAGTAATCCTCTGGGCGGACGGTAAAGACATCGGGGAACCTGCCCGGGCTTTCATCAAAAAAGAAGGCTACGATAATTTAGTGGACACCGCAAAGGAGCTGCTTGCAAAATACCGGGACAAGATTGTAAGCCCCTCGGACTTTGCCGCGGTGAAGGACGGGAAGCGGGTGGAATATGAGCTGGGGAAAATCCCCGCAGGGGTACTCATCCTGGATATTGGCGAGATGACCGCAAAAAAATATCAGGAGGCCATCAGGGGAGCCAAGACCGTTTTTGTCAACGGACCCATGGGGGTTTTTGAAGAAGCAGCCACCGAGCTGGGGACCCGCCTGGTATGGGACGCACTGGGGGATACCCAAGCCTATACGGTTATTGGAGGCGGTGACAGTATTACTGCGACAAAAAAATACGGTAAAACCAGGGATATTGATTACATCTGTACCGGCGGGGGTGCGTTGATCCGCTTCTTAACCGGGGAAGAATTGCCGGTGGTAAAAGCGCTGCGGCACGGTTCAAAGCTGAAAGAAAAGGTAAAATAATTCCGTCCTTGAAGGAAGGCGGGGATATTCATTAATTGCTTAAAAAACTATAAGGGGAGAAAGAAAATGGTAAAAGTCGGAGTAGCGGGATACGGAGTAATCGGGCAGCGTTTAGCGGACGGCGTGGCGCTGCAGAAAGACATGGAACTGGTGGGCATCGCGGATTTAGCCCCCACCCTTTCCATTAAAGCCCTCTGTGAAAAGGGTATGCCCTATGACCTGTATCTGGTCGATGGGGCGGACAAATCCAAATTTGATGCCGCAGGAATCCCCTACAAGGGCAGCTTCCAGGACCTGATCGGTAAGGTTGATATCATGCTGGATTCCTCCCCCGGCGGTGTGGGGGCAAAAAACAAGGAACTCTACGCCAAGGCCGGAGTTAAGGCTATCTTCCAGGGCGGTGAGAAAAACTCCGTGGCGGATGTGTTTTTCCACGGTTACGCTAACTACGAAAAAGGGCTCGGGGTAAATTACCTGAAGCTGACCAGTTGTAATACTACGGGACTCATCCGTTCGGTGGACTGTCTGGACCGTAAATACGGTATCGACCGGGTGGCGATAACCATCATCCGCCGGGTGGCTGATCCCGGGGACTATCATCGCGGCTTAACCAACGCCCTGCAGATGGACAAGGCTCCCTCCCATCAGGCCCTGGACCTGATGACCATCATGCCCCATATTGATGCGACGGGCATCCTGGTCCATACTCCGGTTACCCACGGCCACATCATTACGGTGGTCGCCCACGCGAAAAAAGGTAAGATTACTAAGGAACAGGCCCTGGAAGCCTTTAAGACCCACAACCGTATCCGGGTGGTGAATATCGACGACGGTTTCCTGGGGAATGCCTCATTCTTCCGCTACGCCCGTGACCTGGGGAACCCCCGTGGAGATATGTACGAGATCGGCCTATGGGAAGACAGTATCGTTGAAAGCGGTGACAATATTATGTACGCCATCAACATCCCCCAGGAATCGGTAACTATTCCGGAAACCATGGACGGTATCCGTGCCAGCATGAAGATGCAGAACGATTCAGCCACAGGTACTGCTGAAACCAACAAATACCTTGGCTTAGGGAAGTGGAAAAAATGAAGATCGATCCTGCATTAAAGGATCTGGACGCCCTGTTTCCTGCGGAATTTACGGAGGACCAGAAAGCCCAGGCTAAAACACTATTCCTAAAAAATTTGTCCCTGGAGGCCCACAAGTTCTACGGCGGAAAGATGCAGACCGTGCCCAAGTGCGGCATCGCCGGCCTTAACTGGTTTAACGTTTGGTACACCCCGGGGGTTTCCAAAATATCCACCACCATCCGGGATGACAACGATACGTCCTTTTCCCTGTCTAACCGAGGAAACCTGGTGGCGGTGGTGTCCGACTCTACCCGGGTCCTGGGGGACGGCGACTGCACCCCTCCGGGCGGCCTGGGGGTCATGGAAGGCAAGGCCATGATCATGAAGTACCTGGGCGGCGTAGACGCCACGGCAATTTGTATGGATTCACGCGGACCCGATGGCAAGCATGATCCTGACCGGATCATTGAGTTTGTAAAAATGCTGCAGCCTTCCTTCGGTGCGATAAACCTGGAAGATATCAGCCAGCCCAATTGTTTTAAGGTACTGGACGAATTACGTGATGCCTGTGATATACCGGTATGGCACGACGATGCCCAGGGGACTGCCTGCATCACCCTGGCAGGGCTGCTCAATGCACTAAAACTGGCGGGGAAGAAACTATCGGAGGCAAAGATAGTGCTTCTGGGAGCGGGTGCAGCGAACACCACCATAGCCAGGTTGATCATTGCCGACGGCGGCGATCCCGCCAAGATGATCGTCTTTGACTCCAAGGGTTCCCTTCACCTGGGACGGGATGATATTAAGAACGATAAGCGGAACTACCGGAAGTGGGAAATTTGCGAAAAAACCAATCCCGGTAGGGCGGCAAACGAAGCGGAAGCGCTGAAAGGCGCGGATGTACTCATCGCCCTATCAAAACCCGGCCCGGATACGGTGAAGCGGGAATGGATATCCTCCATGGCCGCCAAGTCTATCGTGTTCACCTGCGCCAACCCGGTACCGGAGATTTGGCCCTATGCGGCCAAGGAAGCGGGGGCCTTTATTGTGGCAACCGGCCGGGGGGACTTCCCCAACCAGGTGAACAATTCGGTCTGTTTCCCGGGGATACTCAAGGGCGCACTATTAGTACGGGCAAAGAAGATCACCGATGGCATGGCGATCCGCTGTGCCCACTCCATTGCGGATTTTTCCGAGAAACGTGGTATACATCCTGACAGCATCATTGCCACCATGGAAGAAACCGAAGTGTTTGCGGTGGAGGCTGCGGATGTAGCCCAACAGGCTGTTAAAGAAGGGGTAGCCCGGCTGCAGTTATCCTGGGATGAAGTTTACAATCGGGCTAAGGCGGACATTGCCGCCGCCCGGGCTCTGGTGGATGACCTGAAAAAACTGGGGCATATCAAAGAACCGCCGGCGGAGCTGCTGGAGACGGCGCTGGCTAGGGCTATTGACGCGGTAAAAAAATAAGGAGTTTTTTGTGAAGGATCAAAACTGCCGGTACTGTACCCGCACTACCGATATCGTAGAGATTGTGGCGGATCTGGAAGTATCCACCCTGTACATCACTAAGGATCAGGCCTACCGGGGCCGCTGTATTCTGGCCCTCAAGGAACACAAAACCGAGGTATTCCAGCTCAGTAAAACGGAGGTAGAAGCCTTCGGACGGGATATGGCCAAGGCATCAAAAGCTATTTACGACGCCTTCTCCCCGGACAAGATCAACTACGCCGCCTACGGTGATGGTTATCCCCATGTGCACTTCCATCTGGTCCCGAAATACAAGGGCGGCAAATCCTGGGGAGGCCCCTTTGATCTGGCCGCCGATCCCTCAGGCGCCGTAAGCCCTGAGGAACTTAACAAACTTATTGAACAAATTAAAAGCAAACTTTAAATGACAAATCCGGAAGGTGTGTGGTGCAGCCCCCACCTTCCGGTCAGAGGGCCTTATGAAAATCGAAATCCCCTATCTAAAAAAAACCTTCCCTCTGGAATTTTCCGATGAAAACCTACTGGCAGTGGCGGAACCGAATGAATTCAAGGCTGCCGGAACCATGGAACAAATTCTGGGGGAAGCCTTAAAAAGGCCCTATGGACCGAATAGTTTTACTAAGGATGGTCCCCAGGCTAATGCGGAACAGGGACAGGGTCTTGAAGATTTTCTCCACGGCGGCACACGGATTCTCATTATTATCAACGACGCTACCCGGCCAACCCCCACAGAGATGATCCTCAAGGGCCTTCTACCGGTTTTTGAGAAAACCGGTATCCAAATAGAAAATTTAACCTTCATCGTGGCCACCGGGGCACACCGGGGACCTACGGAGGATGAGTACCGGCAGATTCTGGGGGTGTTTTACGACAAACTCCGGAACCGCTGCGTTCACCACGATGCCCGGAAAGATGAAGATATGGCGGATTTGGGAACCACCAGGAATGGCACACCAATACTGCTCAACAAGCGGCTCTTTGAAGCGGATCGAATAATCGCCACGGGCAGCGTAGAACCCCATTACTTCGCGGGCTTTACCGGGGGCCGCAAGGCATTTCTCCCGGGGATTGCCGCCTATAAGACCATCCAGGAGAACCATAAACAGGCCCTCTCCAAGGCAGCCCATTCCCTGGCCCTGGGGGGGAACCCGGTCCATGAGGATATGATGGACGCCCTGCCTCTGATCAAAGCGCCGGTATTCTCCCTCATGACCATTCTTGATAAGGAGCAGCGGGTAGCCGCTGCTACAACCGGGGATCTGATGGCTTCTTTTTATGCCGCCGTTGAAATTGCCCGGAAGATATTCTGTGTGACTATTCCCGCGAAGGCGGACATCGTAGTATCGGTGGCAAAATTTCCTATGGACATCGATCTCTACCAATCCCAGAAGGCCATTGATAATGGCGCAGTAGCGCTAAAGGATGGGGGAACCCTGATCCTGGTTTCCAGCTGCAGGGACGGCATTGGAGATGAGGCCTACGCTAAACTGCTGGCCTCCGCCAAGAGTCCGGCGGATGCTCTCCGGCGTATCAGCGAAGGGTACAAGCTGGGATACCATAAGGCCGCCAAGATGGCCGCCGTATCCAATCGGGCTACGATAAAGGCCGTAACAGAATTACCTACAGAAAGGCTAAAAAGTATGTTCATCGAGAGCGCCGCTTCCCCCCAAGCGGCGCTGGATGAAGGCTTGAGAAAGGCCCAGTCCCGAGGTATCGCCGTCCCAAAAATACTTATACTCCCCGACGGCTGTGTTACCGTGCCGGAGTCTCAGGACTGAGGCTTATGCTTTCCACCGTGCAAAAATACCTTTTGCCTTTATAAGAAAATCCTTGGGTATAACAATCTTCTCGTCGTCCTGGACTTTATACTGGGGGAAAATCGGCACCGGGTTACAGCCCCCGGAGGACACCTCTACACGATTCAAGGGAAACCGATTGCCGCAGTTCTGACAGACCAGTACATTCCCGTTCTGTTTGTAATATCCCCGGCCCGATCCATAACAAACCTGACAGGTATTGAATACGGTCCGGTAGCTTCCGTCCGGCGCCTTTACCGCCAGAACCTCCATTTGAACCCCCTCAATAACCACGGGGTAAAACTGAGCGGTTCCGGAGAGATCGCTTAAGGGGATAACTAGATCCTGATCCACCACGGGGCTGCGGGGCTGGGCGGAACTGTCGGCGCCCCAGAGAACGCCGCCCGCCGCCTGAGACATTATAATCACCATTGCCAATATCCACGACCTGTTCTTCATCATCACCATACCTCCATAAAATAACTATTTTTCAGAATCCTTAGATTTTTTCCGATTCATTAAAACCGAGACTATCACAATTACTATTGCCGGCAATATACAATGCCAGTGCGTCAACAGGATACCCATCCCTTCCCCCTTTCATTCATTTTCAGGAAATTCTGCGTCAAACAATTTCCAAAAATCGGCCTCGTCTTCTTCGCTCCAATCCGCCATGGCGGCAATGTCTTCATCATCGAGGTAATCATCCTCCAAAATTACTGTTTCCGGGGGTAATTCCGCTCCGGGCTCGATTACGGTAATATTACTGCGGATCATCCCCATCCAGCAGCTATACCGGAAAACACCGGTTTTTTCCGGGGTAAATTCGACCATGTTGGTTCCCGCAGTAAACTTGTGTTCAATGCCGTATTCGCGGATAATCATCCGGTTGTTACAGCCGTTAATGCTCCCCGGCGGCGCCTCGATGGTCCACCGCACCGGCATTCCCGCCATCACCACAATGGGCTGATACTGTCCCGGCAGCAGGGTGGTACTTACCAGTTGTACCCCATCCTCTACGACTATCCCCGGAGCGGCGGATACCGAGCCGGCAGCCGTATCGAAGGGGCTGGAAAACCCGGAAAGACTCCAGCCGTTCGTAAACATAATCAACCCTAAAACCGCCACAAGAACTGCGCCCGCGCTCATCACGGTGCGGGTAAACTTTTTACTCAACAGGGAACTCAGGGCGCCCAGGCCGAACATCAGGGGTACGGTACCCAGGCTGAAGAGCAGCATGGAGAGGCCACCCGTAACAGGATTCCCGGTGGAGAGGGCGTAGAGCTGCATGGCCTGGAGGGGGCCGCAGGGCATAAGGCCGTTTAATAAACCCACATAGAGGGGACTATTACTATGGCCTTTTTTCTCCTCAATACGGCGGGCAAGGAAACCGGGCATCCTTGGGGTAAGGCGCCGCAGCCAGGGGAATATACCCAGCATATTTATTCCCATGATCACCATGAAGACCCCGGCGGCAATCTGTACCGCCCCCTTCATGGCCCCGGAAAAACTGATCACCGAACCCAGGGCGCCCACGATGACCCCCACTAGGGTGTAGGAGACTACCCGACCCAGGTTGTACAAAAGGCTCGGCCGCATGGCGACAGTACCGCTGCCCGCCCGGTTCCCATTGGATACACATTGGGAAAGGTTTATCCCCCCGCACATGGCGATACAGTGGACCGAAGTGATAAGCCCTATAACAAAAAGCATCCCGTAACCCATCCCCGCCTCGGCCAGGGGGAAGGTATTAAACAGGGTGATAAGCCCCAGATTACGGACCAGCAAGAAAAGGGCGGCGATAATAACCAGGGAGCTTATGGTACGGTTAAGGGAATTTCCCGCAGATGCACCATGGCCGGTATAAACGTGATAATCAAGCTTTTCGATAATCGAAGTTATTTCCTGGATGGTAATAGTTTCGGTTTGGTAAGAAACCACCGCAGTACCGGTATTGTAATCTACCTTGGCTTTTACAATCCCCTGGGTACCGCGCAGAGTTTTTTCAATTTTGTTCCGGCAGTTCACACAGGTCATGCCATCAATACGTAAATTTTTGGTTTTTACACCGGTTTCCATAATAAGAATGGTACACCAAGAATATGTTGAAATTGTGAAGAAAAAAGAATTTTACGGGTTTTATTTTCCCAGTAAGCCCGCCAAAGACGGGATAGCTATGAAGTTCCCTACCATACCCCCCACAGAAGAAAGAAAAAACACCAGCAGTGCCTTGGTAATCCGGTTCCGGTAGATCCCCTTCAGGCTGGAAACATCGTCGGAGATGGTCTCGGCGTCGGCGACCCGGGGTTTCCGCATGGTAGCTTCGGTGATGCCCGAAAACAGGCCGACCCCGATAAAGGGATTGATGGTGGCAACCGGGGCGCCCACAAAGGACACCAAAATAGACAGGGGATGCCCCAGGGCGATGAGGGTACCCAAAGCGGCCAGAGAACCGTTCCAAAGCACCCAGTGGAGCAGCATGGACAGGCTTACACCGGCGCCGGCGCGAAAAAAACCCAGGACGATGATTGCCACGATAATAGCCGGGATGATCCAGCCCGCAATCTTGGAGAATAGGGAAGGCGGGGGAATTTTATCCAGTTCCGAAACATCGGCGTTTTCTTCCCCGGCGGAGATCCGTTCCAGGTGGGACTTAATCCCCATAAGATGCCCCGCCCCAACAACAGCGACCTGCCTTGACGTACCGCCGGCCCAAATCTTCGCCGCCAGATACCGGTCACGCTCGTCGATGAGGGTTTCCTTTACCGTAGGCAGGTAGTCCGCCAGCTCGGACATCATACCATCCAGTTCGCTGCGGTTTTTCAGGTTTTCAATTTCAGTCTCGCTTAGTTTTTCTGTGGTAAAGGCGCTGGAAACAAGGGATGCCAGGAGCTTGCTCTTGCTCCAAAAACCGCAGCGGGCCCAGGCGCGGCTGAGGGTGGTCTGTATCTGCCGGTCGCAAAAGGTATAGGGAATCCCTAGTTCTGTGGCGGTATTGATGGCGATCTTCATCTCCTCCCCGGGCTTGACCCCCAGTTCCGCCCCCATGCGGCGCTGAAAACTGGAAAGGACCAGGTTGGCCATGAGGAGGAAACCCTTGCCCTCCCGAAAAACCTTGGCCACATCCAGCTTTTCCCAGCTATCCTTCTGGGCCATGGAGTCATAGCGCCCGGCATCCAGCTCCACACAGACCTGGTCCGGCTTTTCTTCCCGAATTACCCCGGCAACTTCCTCAATACTTTCCCTGGAAACATGTGCGGTACCGATAAGAATAACTTCTCTACCCGGAAGATTAACCGTAACATGGGTATCCTTCATAATAACTCCTATATTAGCGCAGGGACTCCCGCACTATCAAATCGAAGCGAAACGAAGTTTCGCATAACTCCTATTTAGTGCTCTTTAATAGCGTTGAAAAACCGTAAAAACAAATCATCATCGCTTATTTTTGTGGCGGGAAAGAGCAGCCCTCCTGCCATATAGTCATGTCCGCCCCCTTCGCCTATGTCTTGTAGCGCGGTACGGATTACCCGGGCGGCGGAAATATCCGGGAGCTGGCTCCGTACCGAAACCGGCCGGATCTCCCCCTTGTTCTCCACCAGAATGGTAATAGAAATCTCCCGGAGCCGCAGGAAAAAATCCGCCAGGACCGAAATGGCTTCCTGGGTGATCTCTTTGGTGATCACGGTAAAGAAGATACCGTCCTGTATCCGGGCATTGGCAATGGCCAATTGGAGGGAGTTCAGATCCGTTTTTGAAAGCGCTGTTTTAACCACCCGGGATCCGTACTCCCAATCGGCGATGAAGAAAATCCGGTGCAGGGCGTCCAGATCCGCCTGATGTACCCGGCGGGAAAGAAAGTCCGTATCCATCTGTATGCCCATAAGTAACGCTGTGGCAGCAACCTTATCGGGACTCAATGCCAGCTCATGCCAGTAACTTTCGATAATGGACGAACAGGCGCCATAGTCTGTCCGGATATCCACAAAGGGACAGTCCGGAGTTTCGGAACCCCCATGGTGATCTATCACACCAAAAAGATTATCCGTTATCTGCCGGGCATTGGTATTCGTGGGATTTCCGTCCACCATAATGCAGGGAGCATGACGCCATTCTTTGTTTGCCTTATCTACAACCTGGGTAATGGGAATCGCCAGCTCTGAAACCATGGACCAGAGGGAATAGCTCCGGATGATGCCTCGGTACAGGAGCTTAGGGGCAAACCCAAAACGTTCCAGAAGCTGGCTCAGGGCAAAGGCCGAAGCCATGGCGTCATGGTCCGGAAAATCATGAGTTTGGATTACTACCCGCCTTTGAGGCACATCGGGGTCTTCGATAAACCGATCCGAAAGGCGGCAGGATTCTTCCAGAAGTTCGAGCAGCCGGGAAAAGTGGTCCATATCAGGGAGCCTTCAGATTCCGTTCTTCCACGACCCACTCGGTAAAGCGCCATTCGATAATGGTACGCTCTCCCATGTCATAAGCCTGGGTAAAATACCTATTCGCCAGGGTGGTATTGCCCCGAACATCGTAGTAACTCGCCAGATAGTACAACATCTGGGCCTTGAGTGTAAGGTTTTGTTCTTGATCTATCCGTGCGGCCACATCACTGTCCCCGTTCAGATCATGGTAGAGCCGGATCACATACCACTCTAAACTATCCCGCTTAACCTTCCGCAATACCTCTGCAAGAAACGGTTTCGGATCCATTATCCTGCCCGCCCGCATCCAGCACAGGGAAGTAAGCAGGGCATAGGAGAAGGTTTCCGGCGTCTGTCTATAGGTCGCCATAAAGGCGTCCCTGGCCTCAGCCCAGAGACCCCTCCGCATTTTGTGGATCCCCACACCCTCAAAGGCAAAATAATAATCCGGTTTAAGCTTGGCAAGAACCTCGTAATCATGCTCCGCCCCTTCGTAATCACCCAGTTCATCCTTTATCCCGGCGCTGTACACATAGGCGATGAACATATTCGGATCTATTCCTATGG
Source organism: Treponema primitia ZAS-1 (assembly GCF_000297095.1). Taxonomy (NCBI): domain Bacteria; kingdom Pseudomonadati; phylum Spirochaetota; class Spirochaetia; order Treponematales; family Treponemataceae; genus Treponema; species Treponema primitia. The sequence continues at coordinate 82,108 of NZ_AEEA01000170.1, forward strand.
CCCGGTTAAATTCCGGAAGGGCTTCCTGCTTCCGCTGCAGATCCACCAGGACGATTCCCCGGTCAACGGCTATCCAATAATCATTACTGTTAATGCTCTTAGCCCGGTCCAGATCGTTTAAGGCATCGGTATAAAAACCCGCTCCTTCGTAAAGCCGGGCCCGTTCGGTTAAGGGTCTGGTCCATTGGGGATAGAGGGTAACCGCCTTGTTCAGCAGGGACTCCGCAGCCTTGGGGTTCCGCTGGTACCGGTACACCCCGGCCCGGCCGAGAAGGGCGTCACCGTTGTTCGGGTCCGCCGCCAGGGCTTTATCAAAATAGGAAGCCGCAGTTTGCAGGGATTTAGCCAGAACCGCTATATTCCCCAGGGCGGAAAGGGCCCGCACATGGTTCGGATCGATTTTGATGATACGTTCCAGGATCGTCTTCTGTTCCCGTTCCTTTCCCTGAGCACTTTCCAGGGTGGAAAGCACATAGAGGGCTTCCGTATTATTCGCATCCCCGGCGATAATCCCTTCAATAATACTCCGGGCTTCCCTAACTCTGCCCGCGGAGCTTAACACCGAAGCCTTCAACAGACGAATATTGGAAGTTGCAGCAACTTCGCTGTCCAGGCGCTCAAAACATGCCAGGGCGCCGTCGTAATCCCCCCGTCCAAGAAAATCCGCCACTGCGGACAGGATAGACTCGGTATCCGTTTGGGGAATCTCCTGGGCAGCAAGAACCTCGACAAAGGGAACCGAAACAGCAGCCATTTCTGTGGCAGGGGCTTGCTCCGCAGGACGGGAAGAACAGGAGAAAAACCAGGGCAGGATTGTCAGAAGGAGAAAAATCCTAGGGTATCCAGTATTCATATTTATCCATAATATAGTACAATCATCTTAAAAGCAACAAGTTGCAATTTGAACACCTATAGGATATCTTAGAGTAGGATGCGAAAACCCATTTTCCCCCGTATTATCAGCCTCATCGTTTTGTATGTGGGTGTATTTATCATTTTGGTGGTAATCCAATTTACCGAGCACAGAAATTTTACCCAAAAGATCGGCGACTTTGTTGTTTCCGGCCACTATGGCAAACAAGTCCCAGTAGCGCGGGAAACTTCGTTGCAAGTAGCAGAAGTTGCTCGCGATAATGCACGCCCCCTGAATGGGGAATTGAGCATTTTTTACGGAGGCATGGAGTTCTTCCTTACGGATGATGATAATGCCGACAGCCTCTGTATCCTGAACCGGGATGGCAAAAGGGAACGGACAAGGCCTGTCTCCATAACCATATCCAAGAACAGCGCCCTGTTCATGCTCGCCGGCGGAACGGAGCTGAGCTTCACCAGCCAAAATACCAGCGGAAGACAGGAACTCAGGATAGGCGCCAATCTGCCCGAAGGATACATGGGACTGGAACTTCCCTACCGTCCCCTGGGCAGCTCCCGTATCAGGCACAACGACGATGGAGAATCCCATATCATCGCCGATGGGAAAAGCTACCATTTCACCAATTCTACGGTGGACTCTGCCCGCCATTTGATCCTTATGGATATTCAAAATCCCCTTGTTTTCTACGGTGTGGTCCCGGGGATTGAAGTCCTTGACCCCTCCCGTTTTATCCTCAGTTCCGCCCAGGATAAGCGGAACTACAATGATGTTCTTAGCCGCTGGCGGGATCGGTCCTTCTCCCGCTGGGGAGAGACCATCGGAGACAACCGGAATGAGGAAGCTCTTCTGGCCTATCTTTCCGAATCCTTACAGCGCGGCTCCTATCAGTCCGGGGTTTCCGCAATATCCTCTGATTTTTTGGAGGGCAATCAAAAAAGCTTTGAATCCACCGCATATATAGGGCACATGGATCAGGGGCTTCGTTCAAACGCCGTTTTTGAACGGGAAAATTTCAGCCGCTTTACCCGGCTTATCGAAAATGGGTCTGTAGACTTTCTGAAAAATTTCCACGTCATCGAATTTATCGCTATCCGGGGCTACGGCAATCTGCTTAACAGCGCAGCCGGGATAATCCGTTCCATTGATACCGCCGCGTTGAACCCGGATTTAATACCCGGTATTCTGGAAGGCTATATGGACTGGCAGCATTACCTGCCCAATGAAGAAAACCCCTTTGAAGGGCTTATGGATCAAGCCTGTTTTGCCCTGTCCGAGGGAATCGTTATGGATAATCAGCAGGAGCAGATCTTTGTTTTTAACCAGGGGATGGCGGATCTGGAATTTAACCTCCGTTTAGGGGCAGGCCTAATCGCCTACGGGGAATATACCGGCCAGGAAATCTGGGATGGAATAGGCCGTTCTCTGGTTCTGTCGGTACTTTCCCTTGTGGACGAGACCGGTACGGCCCCCCTCACCCTAAGCCTCTCCGAAAATGGCGACATCACCCCCGCCGACGGCGCGGCTTCCAACACTACCTTAAGCTCCGCCCGGATCTACCGGCAGCTTCGTTTGGGGGATTATGCGGCCAGGGCCATAAGCCTGGGCTCTGCGATAAACGGCGTCTGGACCTGGACCGCCGCTGCCGGGGTTACGGCAAGTTTCAGCCAGGAAAACAATGCCCTGGATATTTCCGTATCCTTCCCCAGCGGGGAAACCCATTACATGCTCATTCGGGGCATACAGTCCTTTACCCAGATACAGCTCTACAATATTCCCTTCCGCACGGATCCCCAGTTTGAGCGTTACGATTCTTCGGGCTGGGCCTATTCACCATCGGAACAAACCCTGATGGTCAAGATGAAGCACCGCCTTACCACAGAGCACATACGGGTGTTCTATTAACGAATATCAAACACACTCCGAAGCTTAATCCCATTGGATTTTCCGCTGAGGATCTTTACCTTCTTCTCTCCGGCGTTCATATCAAAGTAGTTGTCCGAAAGAACCAGGTCCTCGTTCCTGTTACGGATCTCCACGCTCTTGGCATAGGCTGCGGCCTTAACGGTGATGATATCCCCCTTAATGGTATAGCTCAGTTTTGGATCCTCATAATGGAAAAACTTGGGCAGGGAAAAAATAACCGTTCCTTCCGAAACCAGGGTATCCCCATCGTAGAGATGGTAACTGAGGTACTCATCGTCCAGGGCGATATCCGGAACATCAACCTTATCCAGCCAAGCTGAAGACAGGGCATCGACCTTTACCGGAATGGTTTTCTCCTTGAGAACCCTGGCGGTTTTATCACGGATCTCCCATTTAACACTGAGCTTCTTCGCTTCCATGGTTTCATTGGCCACCGATAGACGAAAGCTCTTTTCAATGGTCCGATCTGTTAAGTTTAGGTTGGGGTTCTGGGTCAGAATACCCTCTTCATGGCAAGAAACCATGAGGGGCTGGAAAAACCGTTTGGCGTAATAATGAAGGGCCTTCCAGCGGAAGTGGTAGTCAATCGAAGCCCATGAGGCTACGGGCCAACAGTCGTTGAGTTGCCAGTAGATGGCCCCCATACAGCGGCCACGGTGCCGGCGAAAATGTTCCACCCCGTACTTGATCGCCTCCGCCTGGAGGAGCTGAGAAGTATACAACAGGGTATCAAAACTAGTGGGGTATAGGAAGGTCTGGTATAGGTAATTCATGATCTTACCATTGGCAGCATTATTACGCTGGTGTTTTTCCATCACATAAGAAAAAACATTGCGATCCTCTGGGAGGGTAAAGCTCTCCACCGTTTTGAGGCTGGGGAAGGACTGGAAACCGAATTCCGATACATAGCGGAAATAGTAGTTCCGGTAATCCGAGAAGGGCTTGTTCCCGTGCCATACATCCCAGTAGTGGACATCCCCCCGGTTAGGACCATTGGGCTCATCAAAGCTGCCACCAGAGGAGGGGCTCGCGGGCCAGTAGAAGGTTTCAGAATCATGCTCCTTCAATACCTGGGGGATGATGTATTCGTACATCTTGATATAGTCGGCTTTTTGCTTAGGGCTGCTCACCCAGGTGTTCGTATCCACAAACATTTCCATCTCGTTGTTCCCGCACCAGAGTCCCAGGGAAGCATGGTGCCGAAGCCGTTTGACATTATCCGCCACCTCCGCACGGATGTTTCGATCAAACTCATCGGTCAGCTCGTAGACCGCACAGGCAAACATAAAATCCTGCCAAACCATAAGACCCAGTTCGTCACATATATCATAGAAGAAATCATCCGGATAATAACCACCGCCCCAGACACGGAGGACATTAAAATTAGCAGCCGTACACTGCTCCAAAAGTTTACGGGTCCGATCCGGATTAACCCGGCTCAGGATATTATCCTCGGGAATATAATCGGCGCCCATGGCAAAGATATCTACCCCGTTAACCCGGTGAGAAAAACCTTCACCCCACTTGTCCTTTTGGATATGCATGGTCATGGTTCGCAGCCCTATGCGCCGTTCCCAACTGTCCAGTTCCTTACCGTTATTGGAGATGGTAACCCGTATGGTATACAGCGGTTGGGCGCCGAACCCGTTGGGCCACCAGAGCTCCGGGTTGTCAATGGTGATCTTCTTTGGCGAATTATCGTATTGGGTAAGCTTCCCCTTAGGGTCCGTCACGGTTACACTATAGACAGGCGCCTTTAAAGACCCGGCAAGCTGGTCCAGCTTGACCGCCAGATTAAGATCCACCGAATCTTTTTTGTGTTTTTGGGTAACATACACGCTGTCTATCCGGGCAATGCTGAAACCGACCAGCTCTATATCCCGCCAAATCCCCGCATCCGGAAGATGGGGACCCCAGTCCCAGCCAAACATACAATGGGCTTTCCGGATCTGGGGAAACCCTTCCATAGCGTCAGTGGTTCCATCGGTCTTTATTTTTTTATACGCCTCCCGGATAAATTTTGTAGGGGAATGAAAAACAATCCGCAGACTGTTTTCCCCGTCCTTTAACCGATCCTTTACATCGAACTCCCAGATGCGGTGCATATTATCCGCCTTACCCAGGAGGGCGCCGTTGAGGTACAGATCCGCCAGGGTATCAAGACCATGGCAACGCAGCAGCACACCATCGTTTTTCAGCAGCTTTGGGGATGCCGCAAAGGTGTTCTCGTATTCAAAATCGTTTTCCATCAGGGCAAGGGCACTATCCTCATTATCCCGCCAGAAAGGGTCCTCCATCTTCTTATTGATAAGAAGATCATTATACACCGATCCAGGAACCTTAGCGGGGAGCAACGCAGTATCTCCGCTTTTCTTCATTTTCCAGCCACCATGAAGCTTTTGAACAATCATCACCAAGTCTCCTTTATAGAATAATTATAAACACCTTCTATTTTCTAAACCGCCGCCGCAAAGGCGGCAATTTCCTTCAGCCGATCGGGGATTTTGATCCCCTGCGGACAATGATTCATACACTGCCCACAGGCTACACAATTATGGGCTTGTTCTTTCTCTAAGATGGCTCGATAACCATTAACAAAGCCGCCTTTGTCTTTATTAATTTGAAAGAAGTTGTAATAACTAAATATCCGCGGTATATCAACTCCCGTAGGACAATCCGAACAATACCGGCATCCGGTACAAGGAATTGTACCGGATGCCCTGTAGGCAGCGGCGGCTTCGGCAAGCACCTTATAGTCAGCTTCTCCCAGGGGTATAAAATTCGATATGGTACCGATATTATCCTCAACCTGTTCCGGGGTGGACATACCGCTCAATACGGTCATAACATTCGGCAGAGATGCGGCAAACCGTATAGCCCAGGATGCAGCGCTGGCTTTGGGATTCGCTTTGTTCAAAATCGCCAAAGCCTTGTCATTGAGGGTCGCCAAAGCGCCGCCACGGACCGGCTCCATAACAATAACCGGAATATGTTTCTGGGTAAGATACTCGTAATTTTCCTTTGCCTTGAGAAGATCCCAATCCAGATAATTAAGCTGGATCTGGGCGAAATCCCATTCATGGGAATCCGCTATTTCCTTAAGCACATCAGGATGATCATGGAAAGAAAAACCCAGCCGCCGGATCTTCCCCTCATCCTTCTTTTTCTTTAAAAAATCATACATTTTGTATTCCCTGCAGTTTTTTAAATGCCCCACATCAAGGCTATGAATAAGATAAAAATCGAAATAATCAACCTTGCATTTTTTCAACTGCTCCGAGAAGATCCGTTCCATATCTTCCTGGGGATTCTTAAAAACTTCCCAGGTCGGCATCTTGCTTGCAAGATAATAGCTGTCCCGGGGATATTTGGACAAAGTGTCCCCTACAAAAACCTCACTTGCCCCTTCATGATACGGCCAAGCGGTATCAATATAATTAATCCCCGCCTTTAACGCCCGATCTATCATTTTCTGAGCTTCAGGATAGTTAATCTTTTTTGTATCACCGCCGATTATTGGAAGCCGCATACACCCGAATCCTAATAAGGAAACGTTTACACCTAAAGAATCAATTCGCCGCTTTTCCATACTCTCTCCTTTTTATCCTGAAAAGTCTATCCCTTACGGAAAGCTCCTGCAAGACCAGTCACAACCTGTTTCGTTAAAACATTAATTTATTTAATCATTGAAATATTAAAATGTCAAGAAATATTAGCCAATTTTTTTGATAAAAATAATAATAATTATGCACTATACCTTAAATATTGGTAATATCGCCGCATGGATATAATTTTTCCAACTAATTTAATTAATTTAAGTATAATGTTAACTTTATTTAATCATGTGAAATTCCCATTTCCAATTGACATTCTTCAAACATAATAATATGCTTAAAAAAATTAACACACTTAAGGGGAAATATGCCTAAAGAAGTACGCTTATCAGATATTGCCGAACGTATTGGGGTAAGTACCGTCACGGTATCAAAAGCCCTTGCGGATAAGCAGGGTATGGGTGAGGATCTGAGAGCAAAAATCAAGGAAACCGCCAGTGCAATGGGGTATACCCCATCAAAGAAAAAAAACCTCCAGAAACCCAGCACCGGAAATATCGGCATCCTGGTTCCCCAGCGGTTTCTGTATGGCGCCAATTCCTTCTATTGGGATATGTATCAACGGTTATTGCACTGCTTACTCGAAAAAACGTATTTTGGATTATTGGAAATATTGAGTATCGAAGATGAAGATAATCTGGTTGTACCCCGTATGCTGCAGGATAAGAAAATTGACGGTATTATCATCCTTGGACAATTAGACCGGCCATACCGTGAATTTATAAGCTCTGTCAGCGGTGAGATCCTGGTTTATTTGGATTCAGATGAGGTATCACAGGGGGATACCTGTATTATCTCCGATGGGTATTACGGCATGTATACCATGACAAAATACCTGATTAGTATGGGGCATAGGGATATCTATTTTGTAGGCTCCATTGATGCCACAAGCAGTATTCTGGATCGATATTATGGTTATTGCCGCGCGATGCATGAAAGGAAATTTCCGGTTACTCCCGATATGATTATTCCCGATCGGGATGAAAAGGGGCGGATGGGGTTTACCTTGCCGGACCGATTACCCTCCGCTTTCGCCTGTAATTCTGATGCAACAGCGGGCTACTTAATAACCCTGCTCAAGGAACACAACCTTGAAATCCCAAATGATATTTCCGTAGTGGGATTTGATGATTATATGCTCCCCGGACTCTCCCATCCTTCCATTACTACATACGCGGTAGATATTGATAAAATGGTATCTACCTGTGCAAATATTATTATACAAAAAATATTAAATAATAATTACCTTCAAAATACAACAATTATCAACGGCCATATTGTTATCCGGGACAGTGTAAAAAAGATTGAATAGCAATAATACAGCCAAAGGCGCTCATCCTGCCTTTGGCTGCGTTACCGTACCGTATATTAGCCTTTTACCGCACCGGCGGACATACCGCGGACAAGGTATTTTTGGGCAAATACAAGGAAAACAATAGTGGGGAGCGTTGCGATAGTCGAAGCGGTCATCAAAGACGGCCAATCCGATGTAAATTGCATCACAAATTTCTGCAATCCCAAGGTAAGGGTAATGTTAGAATCGCTGCGGAGCAGAATAGATGCCAGGGTGTATTCCCCCCAAGAGTTGATAAAGGTAAAAATACCAACCGTAGAAATACCGGGCATTGAAATGGGGATGATCAAACGGGTAAACGCTGAAAACTGCGTACATCCGTCAATCATGCCGGCCTCTTCCAGGTCGAAGGGAATGGAATCGATAAAGCCCTTAATCATCCAGATTGAAAAGGCAAGGTTCGTGGTGGTATAGGCGAGAATGCAGGAGAACAGGGTATCAACCAGCCCCAATTTGGTAAATATAACAAACAGGGGGATCAGGAGCAGAATACTGGGGAAGAGCTGCAACAGCAACAGCAGAACCGAATAGGCGGAGAATACCTTGCCCCGGAACCGCGAAAGCGCATACCCGGCAATGATCGCGATTACGATACAGCAGATGGTGGAACTCACCGCGACAATAAGACTATTTAAGATATTGTGTGGGAAGTCCGTGTGGGTCCATACCCGGATAATATTATCCAGACTAATTTGCTGGGGGAAAAATTTGGTGCTCCCCAGGGCTTCCTGCCGGGTCTTAAACGATACGGAAACCATCTGGAAGAACGGGAAATCCACTACCAAAATGATCAATACAAGGGCGACATAGGTAAGAACGGTTTTAGTTTGGGCTATTGACCGGGGCTTCATGCTTTTTTCCCTCCCTTGGGTTTGGTCTCTCCCTGCAGGGCGCGCATATAAAAGAGCGCCATAAAAAGAAGTACCACCAACATCAGCGTGGATATTGCCGAAGCGTATCCCAGCTGGGAACGGAAGAACGCCGTGTAGTACGAAAGGATCGGCAGAATAAAGGTCGCGTTCGCGGGGCCGCCTTTGGTAAGGAGATAAATATTTTCAAAATTATTGAAGGTCCAGATAAACATGAGCACCGTACTAATCGTAGTAACCGGTTTCAGCATGGGAACGGTGATGTGCCTGAAGGCACGGAAAAATCCGGCCCCGTCAATGGACGCGGCTTCGTACAGTTCGTCGGGAATACCCTGAAGGCCCGACAGGAGCACTATGGTCATAAACGGGAAGGACTTCCACGCACCGGTAAAGCATACGGTAATACGTGCCAGAATAGGATCCGCTAAAAACAAAATCGGTTTATCGATCAAACCCCACTGCCTTAAAACGAGGTTGATAAATCCCAACTGATCGTTTAACAACCAAGTCCAGTTGGTGGACGCCACAACCGGAGGGATAATCCAGGGGATCAGGATCATGGCACGGAAAAATCCACGAAACTTGATGTCCCGATTTAATAACAGGGCGAAACACATGCCCATGACATAAGAAATAATCACCACCGCAAAGGCGTAGAAAAAAGAGAACCCAAGGGTACTGTAAAATTCCTTGTCCTGTAATAACTGAATAAAATTATCCAGCCCATTGAAGGTTGCCGCATTTGCACGCCGGATACTGTACCGCATAAAACCAAGCCCTATTCCACGCAGCAACGGAAAAATACTGATCGCAAAAATAAGAATGGACGCAGGAATTAACAACTGGTACCCAAGTTTGCTATTTTTTAAATCAAGCGTACCGGACTTAGTTTTCATAGCATGAAGCCCCCTTAGCTTTTTATTTGAACCAAAACCCCGGAAGCGCTTATGCCTCCGGGGTTTCTCAAAAAACGCTTACATACTATTCAAAATCCTTCCACCCGTTAACCATAGAGTTCTGGACATCCTGCTGGATCGTCTTATAGTCGGGATTTCGTACCAGGGATCGTACCAGACCGATCATCGGCAGGGCTTCACCTTCAATAATAGAGAAGGGAAGATAAATACTCTGGGCCGGGTATACCGGGGTAGTTGCGATGGGTAATACAATATCGTTGATCTGTTTCTTCTGCCACTGAATGCTGAAGTAGGGGTCTTGCCGGAAACTTTGCCGTGCGGGAAGCCCGGTGATACCCCCCTCAGTCCAGAGGGTAAGCTCATTCTCAAGCCACCACTTGATAAAGGTAAGACACGCTTCCGGATCCTTAGTCTGGGAGAAAGCTTCCAGGGCGTTTACCCAGGTATAATACCGGGGTGCACCGCTCGGGCCCGCCATGGGCGGAAGCACAGCGCAGTTACTATTAATCTCGGAAAAATCCTTCAGATCCATGGAACCACCCAAATACATAACCGCTTTTCCCGCCTGAAACAGCTTATCGGCGTCCAGGGTTTTGTAAGCGCCGATACCTTCGGGGATGTAGCCGTTAACATACAGGCGGTTAATAAACTGTAAGGTTTCAGTCACCTTGGGATTGAGATAATCAGGCTGGCCGTTCACATCGACGGCGCCTACGCTATTCTGAAACAAAAAGGTAAACAGAGACTGGAAACCGGAGTAATCACCACCACCCGGGAAGACCAGGGGAGAAACATCCGAGGGCAGGGCCTGTTTCAGCTGGGTACAGACCCGCTCAAATTCAGCCCAAGTTTTTGGAAGCTCCGTAATACCTGCCTGCTTAAAATAATCGGTGCGGTACAAAATCTGGCGGCTGTCCAGATTCCACGGGAGCCCATAGCGCTTACCCTCATACATGAACAGATTGAAAATGTCTTCGGAGTAGTCGTTCAGGATGGGATTCCCTTCTTTCTTCCATTGATCAACAATCGGGTCAAGGGGAAGCCCTTCGCCCATTTCGGCAAACTGAATGGACTGCATAAAAGCGCCGGTAGAAACATCGGGCGCCTTTTTTGAAGTTACCGCAGTGAGGAATACCTGATAAAAGTTATCCCAGGGGATGACCTGGGAAGTAACATGAATGTTATCGGTATTTTCCGCATTAAACCGGTTCACCAATGCCTGCACCGCATCGGGATAGGTATCGGCGGGGCCCCACATCATATCCCAGAACACGATTTCCCGTTTCCCGCTCGAAGCAGAAGAACCACCACCGCTTTTATTACAAGCAGCAAAGGACACGACAAGCATCGCCGTTAATACAAACGGCAAAATCCATTTTACGCTTTTCACAACACACCTCCTTAAATAAAAACCAAAATATATAGTAACGCCGCCAAGCGGCAGGGTACCCAGAACCGTATTACCATCCCGCTTTTTTTATATTTTCTATGCTTATACGGGCGCTTTCCAGGGGATCAATCAGACTGTTATCCTGTTCCACGATAATCCATTCCACACCAATACTATTGGCGGTTTTTACGATATTCCCGTTTTCCATTTTGCCCTCACCTATGGCGCAAAATACCGGAGGGGTCTTTGTCCTATCCAAATAGTCTTTAATGTGTATAAGAGGGGTACGACCCGCATATTTACGCAGATATGCCTCCGGATCGGCGCCGGCAAACCAGGTCCAGAAGGTATCAAGTTCCAGCTGCAGCCCATTATCCGCAGAAAGTATGGCATCAAGTATCGGCTGCCCATCCAGAGTTTGGTATTCAAAATCGTGGTTATGATAACAAACCTTAAGCCCCGCTTTTTTAGCAGCCCCCACATAAGCGGGCAATTCCCTGAAAAGATCCCGGTAATTTTTTTCCGTACGCTGTTCCGGGAGGATATAGGGGATGGTCAGGGCGGGAATACCCGCTTCCGTTGCATAACCGATTTCCTGCTCCAGATTATTCCGCCAGCGATCCAGAGAGACATGGGAATTTATCGCATCCAAATGATTGGCGGACAATATTTTTTTGATCTCCGCCGCAGGTATATCCGCATAATCAAAAAATTCCACCCCATCATAACCGTAGGAGGCCACTTTCTCCAGGGTAGAAATAAAACCATCACGGGTTTTAGACACTTCTCGGGCTGAATAAAGTTGATATCCCTTTTTCATTATCAATCCCCTTTATGTGTAATTATGGAATAATACAAAGTGCTTTCAATCATGTCAATGTTTTTAGTTATTCTGATTGCATAATTAGCAGGACAACACAAATACTAATTAATTTAATTAATTTAAGTAGCTAATTTAATGGTCCCGCCGCCCACTACCACATCCCCGTCGTAGAGCACCACCGCCTGGCCCGCAGTGATGGCCCGCTGAGGTTCATCAAAGTCCACCCGCAGGGTATCCTCCCCGGTCTGTTCCGCCGTGGCCCACTGCTCCTTCTGGAGGTACCGGGTCTTAACGGTTACCCGTAACGGCTTCTCCAGCCGGGCATAGCTAATCAGGTTAAGCTCATTGGCGGTCAGTGATTTTGTGTAGAGCGACTCTTCGGGCCCCAGGGTAACCGTATTGTCCGCCACCGATTTGGCCTTAACGTACACCGGTTCGTTCAGCGCAATCCCCAGGCCCCGACGCTGACCAACGGTATACCGGATGATACCCCGGTGCTTACCCAGGACCCGGCCCTCTTCGTCGACGATATTCCCCTCGGCCGAACGCTTCCCGGTATACCGTTCGATAAAGCCGCCGTAATCCCGGTCGGGTACAAAGCAGATATCCTGGCTATCGTGTTTCTTCGCGTTCACAAAACCCTGGGCTTCGGCTATTTCCCGGACCCGGGGCTTGGTCAGCTCCCCCAGGGGAAACTGGGTATGGGCCAGCTGATCCTGGGTCATGGCGTAGAGGACATAGCTCTGATCTTTTTTAGTATCCAGGGCCCGCTTCAGGAGGAACCTGCCATCGGCGCCGTCCCGTTCTATCCGGGCGTAATGGCCGGTAACGATGGTATCAAAATCCAGCTGTCGTGTCCGTTCAAGGAGCCGGGAAAATTTGATGAACCGGTTGCAGTCTATACAGGGATTGGGGGTAGCCCCCTGTTCGTAGGTTTTGATAAACCGGTTTATCACCCTATCCCGGAACTCTTCGGTAAAGTTCAATACGTAATGGGGCATATCCATGCGGTAGGCCACCGCCCGGGCATCGTTTACATCATCCAGGGAACAACAAGAATTATTCTTAGGCTTTCCAACAGCATCGTTCACAAAAAGCTTTAGGGTTATGCCGATGCACTCATACCCCCCATCTTTCATAAGCCAGGCCGCGACGGAGCTGTCCACCCCGCCGGACATGGCTATGACCGCCTTTCCACGAACCATGGGGTTCGAATCATCCCTGGGAAACAACGTCTTCGCAGGAACGCATGGCCAGGATAGTTTTTTCGATAAGCTTGTCCAGCTCCCAGCCCAGCATGGCGGCCCCCTTCTCGATAACCGGCCGGGAGCAGCCCGCCGCAAAGGCCGGGGTCTTATACTTCTTCTTAACCGATTTTACTTCCATATCCTGCACGCTCTTGGAGGGCCGTATGATAGCCACCGCCCAGATAAGCCCCGTAAGCTCATCCGCTGCGTAAAGTACTTTCTCCATCTCATGCTCGGGCTTTACGTCCACGGTCAGCTCATAGCCGTGGCTGCATACCCCGTGGATAATATCCTCCCCAACCCCGCCCTTCCGCAGCAGTTCAGGAGCCTTAATACAGTGCTCATTGGGGAATTCCTCAAAATCGATATCGTGGAGCAGCCCCACGATACCCCAAAAGTCCTCTTCCGCTCCGTAACCCAGATCCCGGGCGTACCAGCGCATTACCCCTTCCACGGTAAGGGCATGCTGGATGTGAAAGGGGTCCTTATTATAGGTCTTAAACAGTTCCCAGGCTTGGTCCCGGGTTATGATATTAGTTTCAGCCATTTGGATAGTCTAATAAAAAAGAACAGAAAAGAATATGCCCTTTTAACGTTGTCTGGGGTCCTGTCGGCTGGAAAAAAACATGAGCCTCCCCAGAGGGTCCCCTCATGTTTTTTTCCACCGCCACCCCCGATAAATTTATTGGGGCATATTCTTTTCTGCCGGTTCGGCAGGCAAAACAATGGTTAAAAAAATATGGGTTGAATGGAAATGGAAAAAAAGAGGACGGCAGGGGGAGGAGTACCCCTGCCGTCCATTCACCCCTTTTTTTAAATACCGGATCGGGAAGACGCGGGACCCGGTCCGGGTGGGTTTTTGTAATAATATATTCATATCTTATAAAACATATGAATATACTAGGAATATAGCCAAAATAAAAACGCGTGTCAAGCGTTTTTATAATATTTTTAAAAATATTTTTTTGGCTATAATTCCGCCAAATTGAAGGGGGTTTCCTGGTAGACGTAGTTAAGCCAGTTATTGAAAAAGAGGTGGGCGTGGGCCCGCCAGCGGACCACCGGCTCCTTGGAAGGGTCATCCCCGGGGTAGTAGTTTTTTGGAACATTAATGGAAAGGCCTTTTCCGATATCCCGGCGATACTCCTTATCCAGGGTCAGGGGGTCATACTCCAGATGGCCCGTAACGTAGATTTCCCGGCCTTCCCGGGCGGTAACGATAAAGGCCCCCACTTCGTCGGTTTCCGACTCAATGGTTAGCTCCGGTATGGCGGCAATGGCCTTACGGTCGCTTTCGGTGTGCCGGGACTGGGGGGCCAGGAATTCGTCGTCAAAGCCCCGGAATAGGGTGGTATGCCGCTCGTTCACCCCGTGGGGGAATACGCCGAAAAGCTTCCGGGATAAAACCAGCTTGGGAACCCCATAACGGTGGTACAGTCCTGCCTGGGCGCCCCAGCAGATGTGCAGGGTGGACCAGACATTCCTCGAAGAATAGTCCAATACCGCCGCCAGCTCGCTCCAATAATCCACTTCCTCAAAGGGCAGGGTTTCCACCGGAGCGCCGGTGATGATCAGTCCGTCAAAACGGATATTCTGCCGAATAATATCTTCTGAACTGACATAAAACCGTTCCAGATGCCCCGGGGGAGCGTTCCGGGATTCGTGACTCCCCATGCGGAGGAAGCTGATATCCACTTGGAGGGGGCTATTGCCCAAAAGCCTGAGAAGCTGTATCTCCGTATCCACCGTGGTAGGCATAAGGTTAACAATCCCCACTTTAAGGGGACGTATATCCTGATGTTCCGCCCTGTCGTCGGTTATAACAAATACATTTTCTTCCCGCAGGGCATCGTGGGCGGGCAAGGTTCTCGGAATCTTAATCGGCATTGTACACCCTAGAGTCCTGCGTCCAAGGGGATCCGGGGAACTCCGGAAACTCCCAGGTAACGGCTGATGGTCTCAACCAAAATATCATGATCCTGCAGATGGGGCAGCCCGGAAACCAAGGCTACAGCAACAATACCCGTTCCCTTTACCACAATAGGGAAGCCGCCGCCGCACAGGACATATTCTGCCGGAGACAGCCCCTGGTATGCCAGGCCCTCATCCTTCTTCTGCCACCGCAGGGTCGTGAGGAGGCTGCTGTTTTCCTTATCCCTTACCAGATTGAATTTTCGGGTCAAATAAAAATTATTATTCAGATTGGTTCCTTCGGGGATGTACTGAAAAGCAATCAGCCCATTGATCAAACGGATACTGGTGGCAAGCACATACTTTTTGTCAAAAATCTCGCTTACAATCACATTCCCCAGGTCCCAGACATCCTTCCGGGAAAAATGGAGAAATTGAAGCAGCGCTTCCTGTTTCTCTGCAATATCGATGGCAGTATCAAAATCCATACCTATGATTAACTCCTTTCTATTTACATATTCTTTTATATATCTTTTATATACCCTTGCAAAGGCCCCAATCATTCGCAGTATAATGTTATATGCACTATTTTAAAAGACTTGCCCTATCCCTTGTACTGATACCGATAATCTTCTCCTGTGCTACGGTGGGAAAACCCGCGGTCAGCTACGGGGGCCTGGGCGCTCCCACGGATCCCATACCTTTTACTGCGGAGGCCCGAACCGGTGTACTCCCCAGCGGGTTGAAGTACTATATCCTGGAAAACGGTATGCCCGAAGGCCGTGCCTACCTGACCCTGGCGGTCAACGCCGGTTCGGTTTTGGAAAAAGACGATGAACGGGGGTTGGCCCATTTTGTGGAGCACATGGCTTTTGACGGCACCGAGCGTTTCCCCAAGTCCGATCTGATAGAGTACCTCCGTTCCCTGGGCATGCGCTGGGGGCCGGAGGTAAATGCCTATACGAGCTTCGACCAGACGGTCTACGGCATTGAAGTTCCGGTAGAATTTGACGGGGAAGGCCGCAAGGGTATCCCCGATAAGGCCCTGGCAGTTATTGACGACTGGACCCGGGCCATCAGCTTTACCCCGGCGGACGTGGACAGCGAGCGGCCTGTTATATTGGAAGAGCACCGAACCCGCCGCGGCGCCGGAGAGCGGCTTTCACAGAGATTGGTCCCCATAATCTACCGGGGCGCCCCCTACGCAGAACGGCTCCCCATAGGGCTCCCGGAAATTATCGAAACCGCCCCGGCGGAACGACTGGTAAATTTTTACCGTACCTGGTACCGGGCGGATAACATGGCCCTGGTCTTTGTGGGCGATTTTGACGGCCCCAAGCTTGAGGCGGATCTTGCCGCCCATTTTTCCATCAGCGCCCCCACGGGCGTCCTGGAAAGGCCCGTCTATGATCTTCCGGAGCCAAAGAAAGGCAACTTTGCTGTGGAACTGTTTACCGACCCGGAACTGACCCACACCCGGATCGACCTGTTTTATAAACTGCCGTCGGATAAATCCGCGGAGGATCTGGCTTCCTTCCGGCGGGGGATAATCGACCTTCTCATTGACCGGATGCTGGAAGTCCGCTTTGCGGAGGCAAGCTATAACCCGGATACTCCCTTTACCGCCGCTGGCGCCGGGCTGAACCATGTCGCAAGGAGTTCCCGGTATTACCTGATGATAGGCATCGCCAAAACCGGCAGCGTTGAGGCAACACTAAACAGGCTGCTTCTGGAGAAAGAGAAAATGGCCCGGTACGGCTTCACCGCTGCAGAAATTGACCAAACCAAACGTTCCATCCTGGCGGATATTGAACGCCAGGTCTCCGAAAAGGACCGGCAGCATTCATCGGGCTACTTAGACAGTTTTGTCTCCCATTTTATCAGCGGTTCCTCCGTTACCAGTATCGAATGGGACCAGAAAGCATTCTCCGCATTACTTCCCGGCATTAGCGCCGAAGAAATCGCCGCTGCCGCTAAGGACTACTTTGCCTATAAGGATCTTACCGTATTCATCAGCGCCCCGGAGGCCGAAGCGGCAAGCCTCCCTACTCCGGCCCGCATCCGTACCTTGGTACGGCAGAGCGCCCGCATCCGCATCCCCCGCCCGGTAAACGAAGAGCTGGACGACAAACTTTTGGATACCCCGCCCACACCCGGGAGCATCAACACAGAAAGCACGGATACTGCGAGCGGAACCACCCGGTGGGAACTCAGCAACGGCGCTACGGTCATCCTTAAGGAAACGAAGAACAAGAACAACGAGATTGTCCTCTATGCTATGGCTAAAGGCGGCATCACCGCCGTACCCGAGGAGCAGATCGTTTCTGCGGATCTTGCCGCAGAAATGCTGAGTGCCTCCGGCATAGGCCCCTATTCCCGGCCGGATCTGATAAAGAAGCTTGCAGAAAAACAGGTTTCCATAAACTTTTCCCTCTCGGGCTTCATGCGGAATGTCCAGGGCTCCTCCACCCGGGGGGATCTGAAAACCCTGTTTGAACTCCTCTATCTCACCTTTACCCAGCCCCGGATAGACCAGGATGCGGTGACATCGATACTCGACGAGTATCGTACCGATCTTGCCCAGCGTGATCAAAACCCCGAGGCTGTCTTCTTTGACGAAAGAACCCGGACTATTTTTAGCGACAACCCCTGGTACCGGCCCATGGTCCTTGCGGATCTGGAAAGGGTAAACGTCGCCGATGCCTTAGCAATTATCCGAAAATCTCTCAATCCTGCGGACTATACGTTTGTATTCACCGGCAACCTGGATATGAACGAACTACGCTCATATACGGAAACCTACCTAGCCTCTATACCCAGGGGTGAAACATGGAACACCTGGGCGGATATAAAGATCACCAGGCCGGGGAAACTCGAAAAGGCTATCTACAAGGGGCAGGAAGAAAAGAGCCAGGTTATTATGGACTGGATAGTACCCCAGGAATATTCCGAATCCGGAGAAGCCACCGCAGTGGTGCTCGGCGAGTACCTTGAGAACAGGCTCATGGAAATAACCCGTAAACAGATGGGAGGAACCTACTCCCTTTCCGCGGGGGTATCCCAATCAATCCTCCCCCCCGGCGGAGAACTCAATATGTACGTCTACTTCCCCTGCGATCCAAACCGGGTAAAGGAACTCAGTTCCGCAATACTGGAGGAGCTGGATCTGATCGCCAAGGGAACCATTAACCAGGACGCATTTAGTAAATCCGTGGCAGCCTTAAAAAAATCCTTCGAGACCTCTATCCAGGAAAACAGCTATATCAGCCGGAACTACGCCAATTTTTCGGTAATCTACGATCGTCCCCTGTCCCGGCTGGAAAAACGCCCTGAACTCTACGAAGCCGTCACGGCCCGCGATATCCAGCAAGCCGTAGAAAAACTATTACCCCGGGGTCCCGTTACGGTGATCCTCTATCCTGAAAATACAAAGGAAGTAAAGTAAGATGAAAAAAACACTATGCACCCTCGCCCTCATCACCGCTGTCCTCATCGCCCCTTGGCAGAGCCTTAGCGCCGCAGACGCGGACACCCAGGCCATTGGCGTCATCACCGGCCACTACGCTCCCCGGAATTTTGCCGCCGGATCCATAAGCCGCACCGACCTGGACAAGATCCTCTCCGCTGCGATCCGCGCCCCCAGCGCCTCTAACCGCCAGAACTGGCATTTCACCGTAGTACAGAATGCGAACCTGGCCAAACGCATCGTCTCCAACATCACCGAAGGTAACATCCTCATCATCGTCTCCGGCCCCGGTGACAGCAAAACTAACGGATCAGTAATACTGGACTGCGGCCTGGCCACCCAAAGCATCTATCTGGCCGCCCAAGCCCTGGGCCTCGGTTCCCGAATCTACACCGGTCCCATGGACACCATCAACGCCACCCTCAAGGGTGAACTCGGCCTCCCCGATGGCTACAGCGCTGCAGCCCTGGTACGCATAGGCCGCCTCTCCCCCGGAACAGACGCAGTCAGCGCCGCCTCCAGCAGGAAATCCCTGGACAGCGTGGTGAGTTACAAGTAACACGGGCC
This sequence comes from Treponema primitia ZAS-1, assembly GCF_000297095.1. NCBI lineage: Bacteria > Pseudomonadati > Spirochaetota > Spirochaetia > Treponematales > Treponemataceae > Treponema > Treponema primitia. Next base: position 101,063 of record NZ_AEEA01000170.1, read on the forward strand.
AAAAAACAAAAAACCCTGGGATCAGCAGATCGCCAGGGTTTTTTTGTAAAATTTGTGGATCGGTTTATCGGCCAATAAGCAGTGTAACAGAGATAGAGGTAGTAATGATAGACAAGATCGTAGTTATCACCGGGGCATACTGGTTAAAGTAATACAACCCCGCATTGGTCCGGGCGGTTATGGTCGTTTCCGGGGTTATTACATCGGTCTTGCTCATCCGTCTCCCCGTTAAATCTTTTATTTCCACCGAGTCAGATGAATTCCGTTCTTTCACAAACCCTCCGGCCAAGGCTACATAGTAATCCCATCCACGGTCCGGTATGTACGGGTACCTATCAGGCTTTACCACCGCACCAGCTACCGTCACAAAATACTGCCTAAAGGGAATGATAAGCACATCGTTTCTTTCCACAAAATACTGGCTTTGGTAATTCGAGTCATAGAGTATGGGGTTAATATTCAAGGGGATCCGCTCCTCCCCCCGTATTATATACGCATGTTGGGTATCCGAAATTGCCGTAAACCAGGACGAATTCCGCTGCAACAGGGACGCGTAATTCTCCCCCTGGTTAAACTGGACTGTTATTCTGTTTGAGGCATTGCTTTGAGCGGTTGCCAGAGAATTTTGCAATCGCTGCTGACCGGTGTTTTCCTGCACCGCCCCCTCCACAAACATTACCGGCTCCAAATCCATAATCGACGGCACCATTACCGCGTCAAAGTGTTTCAGGGGATAGTTTTCGCTTATACTCTGTTTAGAAAGATATAGCTTATCCCCCGAATCAGCTTCCGCGTCAACAAACCGGACCAATTCTACCCTGCTGGGATCCGCGGTGGGCGTTAAGCCTGAGGCATACCGGGTAATCAAATCCGACAGATTCTCTCCCGACAGCAGCTGGTACGCGCCGGGCCGCTCTACGGAACCCGTAATAGTAACCACCCTATCAATCCGGTTAATCCGGATGGCATCTCCTGGCCGGAGGTACGGGTCTTGGGATAAGTCCCCGTCTCGCTGGGCTTTGAAGAGATCGCAGGTCCGGCGCTGCCCGGATGAGGAAGTAATCGTAATATCACGGATTGATGAATACGCCGTCAGAAGGTGATTGTCATCCAAGAGCGACGACAGCCGGGCCAAAGCCCAGGCGGTCTGCTCCTGAGCGACATTGACCTCACCGGCAATGGACACCTTAAAAAGGGAGGGCCGGGTTATGACCAGCTGCGCCCCACTCAGCGGATAGTTGTTTGAAACCACGGTTTCCACTTCCGTCTTCAGCTGTTGGAAGGTTCTCCCGGCAGCATTGATAATCCCCAGGTTGGATACCCGGACACGATAGGAATTATCTACGGTAATAACATAGGTAACCGATTGGGTTCCGGCGGCATAGGCCAGGGTGTATACATCGCCCGCGGTTACTCGGTAGTCGGCGCTTGACATGGCGAGCTGCGCGTTCCGGGCAAGCAGCGTTGTGCCGCTTGCCTGCGGAGACGACTCCTGCTGAGACTCTTGCGAAGACTCCTGCGCGAAAACAACAGCCGTTACAAACAGCAGCCAGAGGGCTATACGCTTCATGCCTTTTTCCCCCGGAGTTTCGCCATGGCTTTGGGGTCTTTCCGAATGTTCAAAATTGCATTAAGAACAAAGGCGAGGAAAACAGATCCGAAACCCGCCCCAAGGGTGACCATCATACACAGCTTGCCCCGATTTGGGCCGGATTTCTGGTCCGGGATTTCCGCGAGCTCCAGAACCTGAAACACCGGGCTCTCGCTGGCCATGCTTACCTTAAGCAGCTCATACTGCGTTTTGAGCTGGGTGTACACCTGCTGCTTCGCCCGTAATTCCAGGGAAATCCGGTTCAATTCCATGGAAATAGCGGGCATTACGGTTCCACTGAAACCACGCTGAACCGACTGCTCCAACCGCTGGGTATCCAATTCCAGATTTTGAATTTCCTCATACGTGTTTTGAATGTTTTTCTCAAGATTTTCTTTTTCCAATTTATTTTTGTCCAAGCCGAGCTCGTTAAAACGGTTTCCCAAATAATCGACGCAATAATTCACCACCTGCTGGGCAAACACCGGGTCCCGGTTGGTAAAAGCAATACTGAACACGCCACTCCTTGACTCATAGGCAGCCTTCAATCTTGACTTAATCCTTCTGCGGCTCCTGGTTCTGGGTGATTTCTTTATTTTATATTTAGTGATAAGATCAAACTCGTCAACCACCGAATCAAGCAGAGAATTGGTGCCCACAAGGTATTCCGCAAGTGCGCTGAAGCTTGATCCTGATGGCAGTCTGACTCCGGCGAGGGCGGCCATGCTGCCCAATCCGCTGGAGTTGAGCATGGACGACAAGTTTCCTCCACCGGAGGAAGTGTTATTATTGATGAGCATAAGCGCCTTAGGCGTGTACACATTGGGACGGTATGATTTTTCAGGTGGCAGTTTAATCGAAACGACCGCATAGATTACCACCCCTATCGCCGCCAGAAGGGTAATGACAATTATCATTATTTTCCATCGCCAGAGAACCGCAAAGAGATCAATAAGACTGATTTCGTCTTCCTCTTGTTTTATTTCATCGCTCATATATAATCCTTGTTTCCATTAATTCCGATTTAAATAATCTTCATATGCCATTCTGATTCCGCCCTCTAAGGACGTTTTAGGCGTATACCCGAGCGCGGAAAGCCGGGATATGTCCAACAACTTTTTTGGTGTCCCGTTTGGCTTTGAGACATCCCATTCAATTGCACAGGTACGGGGAGAAACATCCGCATAGACAATGTCACGAATAATGTCGGCAAGCTCTTTTATGGTTAAATCACGCCCAATCCCAATGTTAACAAAATCCCCGGCGGAATGACGCAGTTCTTCCGCATTGCAGCGCTCCATAAGATACACCACCGCCTCGGCAAGATCATCACTGTATAAAAACTCGCGGTAGGGGGAACCGTCTCCCCACAGGACGACCTTATCGGCGCCGGAAATCTTTGCCTCGTGAAACTTGCGAATCATCGCGGGAAGCACATGGGAGTTAGACAGGTCATAATTATCCCCCGGACCATACAGGTTTGTCGGCATTGCCGAAAGAAAATTCGTCTCATATTGCTTATTGTAGGCGGCGCATAGCTTTATAGCGCTGATTTTTGCCAGGGCATAGGCGTCATTGGTCGGCTCCAGTTCACCGGTAAGAAGATATTCCTCCTTCAGA
>NZ_AEEA01000171.1 GCF_000297095.1 Treponema primitia ZAS-1
AAGACCACCACCACCGTGGGTCTTGCGGACGGTCTTTCCAAGATCGGGAAGAAGGTCGTAGTAGCGCTGCGGGAACCCTCCCTAGGGCCGGTATTCGGCGTTAAGGGCGGCGCAGCAGGCGGCGGCTGGGCGCAGGTCATCCCCATGGAAGACATTAACCTGCACTTCACCGGGGACTTCCACGCCATCGGCGCGGCGAACAACCTCCTTGCGGCCATGATAGACAACCACATCTATCAGGGTAACAAACTGAACGTAGATCCCCGTAAGATAACCTGGCACCGTTGCGTTGACATGAACGACCGGCAGCTCCGCTTTATTGTGGACGGCTTGGGCGGAAAAGCGAACGGCGCTTCCCGGGAAGATTCTTACGATATTACTGTAGCATCTGAAATCATGGCGATACTCTGTTTATCATCTGATATCAATGATCTTAAAGCCCGGCTAGGCCGCATTGTCATAGGCTACACCTACGGGAAACAGTCAGACGGTTCGGAGAAGCCGGTTACCGCCTCGCAGCTTAATGCCCAGGGGGCCATGGCGGCATTGCTGAAGGACGCCTTGAAACCGAACCTGGTGCAGACCCTGGAAGGAACGCCGAGTTTTGTGCACGGCGGCCCCTTTGCGAACATAGCCCACGG
>NZ_AEEA01000172.1 GCF_000297095.1 Treponema primitia ZAS-1
GCGTAATCCGGCGGATTTGAACAGAAAGACCGATTTTATTTGAACATAAATCCGGCAACATTTGAACAGTTGCCGCTCCAAGGAAGGTATATCCCATGTTTGAAAAATTTGCAAGCATGGGATAAATGGCATAGGGCAGTGCACCTGCAGTGTTTTATAAATTACCAGTTCTTTCAGCGATAATTTTCCGCATGGACTCTCCGGAAATGGTGTAACGGATAGCGTTATGAATAAGGCGGTCGAGGATCGCATCAGCCAGAGTCGGGTTGGGGAAAAGGCCATGCCAAGCGGAAGGAGGAAGCTGTCCGCAGATGAGTGTTGACGAGTTTTCATAACGCAGTTCGAGCAGCTCAAGTAACTCCTGGGTTTCTTCCAGAGCGAATGGGCGTAAGCCCCAGTCGTCAAGAATTAAGAGCGGAACAGAAGCGATGGTTTTCCTGAAAGCGCTGTACCTGTTTTCAATTCTGACGTCAGAAATAATGAGGAACAGATCCGGCAGGCGGAAATACCTGACCGCTATTCCCTGGCCGCATGCATGCCGGCCCAAGGCGCTGGCAATATGTGTTTTACCAACGCCGGTAGGGCCGGAGAGGATGAGGTTTTGCTTTTTACGAATGAATGCACCTTCAGCGAGACGAAGGATATCGGTCTTTGCCATCCCGTGCTTGCCGTTCCATTCGATATTCTCAATTGAAGCGGGGAAGCGGAAACCAGCCTTGGATATAAGCCGCCCTATACGGCGGTTCTTTTTCTCAAGCCATTCCGCTTCAACCAGCATAGCGAAGCGGTCATCAAAGGAAACAGCTTCAAGTTCCTCTTCTTGCTGCCGTACCAATGCTGCGGCCATTCCTGAAAGATGTAATTCATGAAGTTTGTTTAGTGTTACTTTGTCAAGCATGATTATCCTCCTGGTAATATTCTGCGCCGCGAATGTTTTCGTGTTTGACCGGGACAGAAAATTCCGTACCGATCCGTTTCAAAATAAGCTCAAACGATTTGTAACTAAAGGCCCGCATCTGTAATGCCCGCGCTGCCGCCTTCTCCATATCAGTGGACGGGGTTGTATCAGCCATGTGGAGAATAGCGGCGCACGTTCTAAAGGATTGTTCCGGCTGGTCCCGCTGCTCCATGAGGGAGGCAATATAGGCCTCGGTCTCACTCCCAATCTTCGCCGCCCACCGTTTGAAACGCTGGGGCGTCCAGTCAGCCATTGCCTGATGTTTTTTCGGCATGTGCTCAAAACAGGTCGTGTACCGCTTTGACGGCTCGTAATTCCGCAGATGAGCGGCAATGCGTTCAAAGCCGTAAAACACCTCAATTGACCGTGTTGTGGCGCGGATTTCGACCTGTTTATGGGCATACTGGTAGGGCACGCTGTAATAGAACCCTTCGTACTGGACATGATAATCGAAATTGACTTTCGCCTGGCGGAAGGAAGCAAACTCGTACCGTGCGGGGGGCAGCCCCTTGAGCGCCTGCTTCTCGGTTTTTTCAAAAAGTTCTTTACGGCTACCGGGCAGTTTCTGAAAAGGCATTGAGTTAAGGCGTTCGAGAGCCGTCATAACTTCGTTCCGTAATTCGGGGAAAGAATGAAATTGCCGGTTACGCAGGGAAGCGATAATTTTATGCTCCACTATCTTCACCGCATTTTCTACCGGGCCTTTATCCCTCGGTTCGGCAGGCCTGGTTGGCAGTATTGCGGTCCCATAATACCGTGCCATTTCCACATATGTTTTATTGAGATCGCTTTCATGGCGCTGCACGCGCCTTACCGCGCTCTTGAGATTGTCAGGGATGACCAGCCGTGGTACTCCGCCGAAATATTCAAACGCGTTTACGTTTGCTTCAATCCATGACTGAAGCTGCATGTCCAGGAACGGTTCGGCATACAGTATAGAGGTGGCGGGTAATATCGCTACGAACAGATATACCTTGCGGACGGCGCCCTGCCGGTCGATATAATTCATGGTCATCCCGGCCCAGTCAACCATCATCTGGTCCCCTGCTTTGTAGACTTTCCGCATATAGACTTCGTTTTGTTTGCGAAACTGCTTATACCGGGCACAGAATTGTGACCGTCCAAATCCATTCGGATGCGCGGTCTTGTATTCCTCCCAGAGCAGGTTAAGCGTAACACCCGGGCGTTGCATCTCCGCCGCAATTGCCTCCATGTCAGGTTCGGGCCGTGTGCCTGATCGGACCCGGGGGGTTGGATAAACGATTGCCCCTAGTTCATGTTCCTTGAACGCCAGTGGATCTATGATGCCGGATTCTTTGATCTTGGCGATAACGGTGTTCACCGTTCCTACAGAGACACCAGCCGCTGCCGCTATCTCTCGTTGGCTTAATCCCGAAGCGCTGTACTTCAGAATATCCTTGATTTTGCCCATGGCAATTCTCCTCATCTTCATGCTCCTTGGTAAAATTACGCTTAAGAGCATTGTGGAATATGGAGGGCCT
>NZ_AEEA01000173.1 GCF_000297095.1 Treponema primitia ZAS-1
GGAGCGGGTGATAGAGGAAAACGTCCGGGTGATTGAAGAAAACGCCCGGGTGATAGAGGAAAACGTCCGGGTGATAGAGGAAAATGCCAGGGTGATAGAGGAGCTCAAACGCAAGCTGCGGGAAGCCGGTAAAGATACGTAGTAACAAGCCGTTTGCCGTTAATTTGCCGGGTAGAACCGGGCGGTAATCTACCCGGCATTTATTATAAGATTCAATAACCACAAAGGACACGAAGAAGAGCCCGCTTGCGCGGGGGAGAGAAAGGGGATAAGACGAGTTATCCTATGATCTTTTCCTATTCCCCTTTGTGTCCTTTGCGGGGAATTATTCTTACGACTTGTTGTGGGTCAAGTTTAGCCCTTTGGGGTTCCTGATATTTGTTCCAGACATACATAGTTTTAGTGCGTTCCTGGTAACCTAATCGGGGTCCACCTCTTCCCCGGAAGCGATAAGGTACCCCGGCGTTATTTCATGCAGGAAGAGGACGAGCATGACATGTTAAGCGATGTGGTATGTTCAATCTTTTACGAACTCCCCAAACTGGACAAGCTGGTACAGGACTGTTTAAGCGGG
>NZ_AEEA01000174.1 GCF_000297095.1 Treponema primitia ZAS-1
GCCTCCAACCCCATAAAGGCGTCCGAAAGCCGTAATTCCCACTTTTCCGGCGCTTTCTCCAAACCGTTATACAGGACGATAAATTCCGGCTTGGGTATCTTCACCAGTGCGGTTTTATACAAGGCCCGATGCGCGATTATTTTCTCGTAAACCCGGACAATATACGACAAAATCCGCAGAGGCATATTCTGGTTGAGGGTAGACTGGTGTTCTATCACGAATACCAGTTTATCACCCACGGTAAAAGACAGGTCATTGATCCGGTCCATGTAGAGAACATCCTCCAGGGTGTTGATAGTTATCGATATAGCCGGATCGTATTCAATACCTTCCAGGGCCGCATACAGTTCCCGGAGCCTGTCCTCGTCATTAAACAGTTTTGTAAAAACGCTATCCTTATACTTCGTATTCACGCTCATCACTTCTCCTCCAAAACCTGGGGACCGATCTGTCCCGATTTACCCCTTGTTAAGGGCCGGAGCGAAAAAATACTTTAGTGAGAAAGGCGAATTTTTAAGAAAAACCGTGTGGTTTTCTTCTTCCTCCATGTCCTTCGTGTCCTCCGTGGGTTTTCCCCTTCCTCCTCTTTTTTGGAGGCTATGCCGTAACTTGTTGACTGTGGTAGGAATGGGGGGTTAAGGTATGGGAGAAGTAATATTTTGATCCTGGAAAAAAAAGAAATATATGCGTATATTTAAGACAAAGGGATTTTTCCACTTTGTCAGGAAAGCAAGCATTAAGGATGCTGAATTGAAGAACTTTAAGCGCCTGGCAAAGAAAAACCTGGGCCTTACTGAAAAACAGATAGAAATCCTTATAAAAGCCGGAGAGCTAAAGGAGATTGAGTAGCAATGAAAAAGTATAAAAGTCCTGCCTTGAGGCATATTCACCAAGAAGCCGTGGGCCTCTACAAACATGGAATTATAAACGCCGCAGAAATGAGAGAGTTTGACAAAGACTGTCTTGTATCCGGGGCGTCCACTTTCACCACCTCCCACATCCCGCGTATAGCCGCCGCCATAACTGCAAGCCCCGGCCGCCATACCCGTCCCGTAAAATAGGCCGTGAGCATTCCCCAAATGCCCTGTTTACCACCTCCGATCCATATTTTGGTTCGCCGCCAAATATCGTCTATTTACCGATAACTTTAGAGGATAGTTTGGCTTCAAGCTCCTCTGCCCGGTAGCCTTGTTTTAAGAGTTCCAGAACCTCATTTAAAGTTTCCACCCGGCCTTCTTCCCGAGCTTCCTCCTGCCAGGCCTCTTTTGCCTCGTCCCAATCCCATTCCCCAAATGCCATGTTTACCACCTCCGATCCATGTTCCTCTAAAAAGGACGCCAATATCCGGTTCCGTATACAATACCGCACCGCCTCAGTTACCGCCTGTTCCAACGGCATAGCCGCCCCATTCTCCCGCACCTTGGCGACAAACTGAGCATACCCCGCCAGATTCTCGCTTCTTTGAAGCAGTTCCGTATTCTGTCCATAATTAATATTATACACCGTGATGATCAGGTCAAGGGAGATTTTTTCACCCGCCTCCAACCCCATAAAGGCGTCCGAAAGCCGTAATTCCCACTTTTCCGGCGTTTTCTCCAAACCGTTATACAGGACGATAAATTCCGGCTTGGGTATCTATCCTTATACTTCGTATTCACGCTCATCACTTCTCCTCCAAAACCTGGGGACCGATCTGTCCCGATTTACCCCCTGTTAGGGTCTGGAGCGGAAAAATACTTTAGTGAGAAAGGCAAATTTTTAAGAGAAACCGTATGGTTTCCCCCCCTCTTCCTCCATGTCCTCCGTGGTTTTTCCCTTCTTCTTTCTTATTTTTTAAGTGCAGCGATCCCACCCATACATAAAAAAGCAAACAAAAATCCCATAAAAAGTACTATTTCCCCCTTTCCCCCCCGGGCTAATAATAGCATCCCAGTCAGATCCCCAATTTTTTTCGTAATTTAGTACAAAAAAATCGAAATTTAGGCCAAAATATTGAATTTTTTTAAAAAAAATGGTAGAATACATGGTAGAATTGTAATTTCTTTCGATAATATATAGTTAATTTAGTTTATAAATGGAGAGAGAAGAGGTAAATCATGGGTAAAATAGGTAAAGCTGGTAAGGTATTTTCGTTCGTAATCCTTGCGGTCTTAACGTTCCTTTCATGCGAAAATCCAATTCAAGCCGGATTAGGCGGAAGGGTCGATATCACGCCCCCGTCATTTAGCGCGGCAAATCCCATAACCCCCTCAAACGGAGCATTTGTGTTTGGCACCATTGGTTTTACCATAAACGCCGAAGACGATCTCGCCGTAAGTAAAGTTGAAATAGCCTTTTTAATGCCCGACCCGTTAAATCCCGCAGAAAAAGTCTGGATCTATTATCCTGCAACCCTTAATCCCGATGGAACCTATGCCTACCCCTTCGACACAACCCAGATGCCCGATGGTGATATGCCCGTCAAGCTGCGAGCAACCGATGGTACCGGCAAGTCCGGTGAGCTGGAAGTGCTGTATACGGTCAAAAACGGTCCCCCCACCATTGAAGTGCAGATACCGCCGGAGCCGGAGCCGGGGAAACAGCGGGAACTCATCGCCGGCGGCGTCATGATCGGCATTGCGACAGACCTTTGGGGAGTAGCGCCGGGCTATCCCCAGATCCAGTTCTGGAGAGATGGGGATATCCCCCCGGATCCCCTGGATATAGCCGCCTGGAAGTCCATGGACCGGCCGGACGCGGCCAATTGGAACACCACCATGGACCCCTTAAACGGCAAGAAGGCCACCGAATTCCGGTTCAACGCGGTAAACCACGATGTTCCGGAAAATACGCTCCTATTGCCGGGGTTCTACCACTACCGTTTCCTAACCATGGATGCGGCCGGTGTGCTGTTCAACTATCCCCCCCTGGGGTCGGAAAAGGACTATGAGGATCTTTCCATTGTAAGTGGTAATGAACTTCCCAATATCGAATTTACCCGCCTGCCAAACGACTATCAGCGTCAATCATTCTTCATTAAAGCGCAGCTCAGCCATTCCCTCGGGATAAACATGGTGGATGAATTTTTTGCCCAAAAAGAAGGGGAGGCCGCGCCGGTTGCTCTGACCTATAATGTAGGTCCCAACACGCCGAATGAGGACGGCAAATTACTGACGCGGTCCTTTGAATCCTTTGAGATAGTGCCGAACCAGCCCTACAATACCAGTACCGGGGAACCCTATACCTTCACCGATGGAGCCTACGAATTTACCTTAAAGGTGATCAGTAACCAGGGCAGCATCGGTACCCAAACCTACCGGGCCTATATAGACACCACGGCGCCGGTGCTGAATATTTCCCAGGTTGAAGGCGCCTACGCGGCCACCGCCGCCGATGCCTACACGGTAAACGGAGTGGTCCGGGTTTCCATCGGTAACCCCATGGAAGAAAACGGCCTTGGCCGTGTCGGCAGCGCCAGTGGTCCCCGTGAACTTAAATATTTTATTTCACCCACCGTTCTTACCATAAATCAATTAATAGCGGAATACGAAGGCGCCTACCATAATGGTCAGGAGGACGGTAACAACTACTTTGATACCCTGGCAGACGCTTACACAGCGGAACCGGGTTCCCTCAACTACCCCAACCCCTATAGGGTAGTGTATAGCGCTGCAAAGTTTAACACCATCGTCATTGACACCACCTCTCTCGCCGATAATTCAACACGGTATTTGTACCTTATCGCCAAGGATAAGGCGGCCAACTACGGCTACACCAGCATAACCCTGAACGTAGACCAGGAAACGGATAGACCCCGCATCACTATTGACGGCTTTGACCCCTCCATCCGCAGCGATACCGATCATGGTAATCCGGCCAAAAACCCCAGCGGCGCCCTCAACAGCCTTACCTCAGGCAGGACCATCTCCGGAACCATAACCGATGATGACGGTCTTATCCTTATTGTCGATCCCGCTAACCCGGGATATATTTTCAATTATGACACCTTCTTACCGCCAACGGCGGTAATCCCCCTTACTGGGGATATGCTGAGAATAAACGATAGTAATCCCAAACAGATCACCTTCGAAGCCCATTTACCCGAAGACTTTCCCGATGGTAAATACACCCTGGAAATAAATGTCCAGGATGATAAAGGCAAAAAGAACGAGTTCCTTTCCGGCCGTAACGGCGGCGACCTGGATACGGTGTCCGTATCCACCAGTCTTCCCAGCGGAACCGACAGGCGCACCTACTTTATGCTGGACACCAAGCCGCCAAAAATTACCCCCCGGTATAATGGAGCAGCCATTGCAATAGGCGGCGTCATTGCAAGTCCCGGCGCTTTTAATTTGGACGGTACGGTACAGGATGATATGGGCGTGCGGCGCCTGGAGATTCGCCAGCAGATGACCCTCAACGGATTAGGACAGCCCATTTCTGTTCCCGAAGTAATCATTTATAATCAGCCCACCGATCCGGCGCTTCCCTTTAAAACCGGTATTACCGCCCATAACGACAATGATTGGGCCCTAATCGGTCTGCCGCGGGATCCCGTATCTCCCTATGCCCCTATTCTGTCCCCCGCCCCCGTTGTTGACGGAGTATACACCTATACAATTAAGGCCACCGACAATTCCACAAAGACCAATGACCCGGAATACACCATTATTGCCCGGGTAGATACCACCGGACCGGCGCTGACGGTTGGAACTCCCGGAATCGGTCACCTTGAGCGGGGAACCCCCTTATTCCTAAGCGGGACCGCCAGGGATACCCTCACACCGGAAAATCCGGAAGTTTGGTATGCCATTGACAGAAACACTACCATTGGCACACCCGCAACCCCCGCCGTAGCGGCGCTGTTGCCTGGTGTTTGGACCAAAGCCCAAAGCGGAGCGTCCTGGTATGGTAATGTTGACGTAGACGCGCTGGTAGCCGCAAACAGCGGAGAAGAAGGAACCTTCTGGGCCCATTTTGTTGCCTATGATAGCTGGGGGAACAAGGGCCAAACCGATGACCGCTCCTTTATGATAGATACCAAAGCGCCCGAGATTCAGAACGTGGCTTTAACCAATATTACCACCTTTCCCTCCCCGGACGAAGTTAAGTACGTCAAGAATAATTGGTATTCCATTAGTTTTGATGCCTACGATGCCAACGCCTTAGCCGATGTAATTATTAGCAAAAACGGAACTGTTTTAAACAAGGACGGCTTTCTCCACACCGACTCAAGTGGCGACTATACCCTTACCCTTGATAAAACAGGACCGGGAACAAATGATCCAAAGAAATGGATTGCCACATTAAATCTTGCCAGCCAAGCCGATGGAAATTATCGGTATGACCTTGAGGTTAAGGATGTTTCAGGCCTGTCTGTCACCCAAACCTTTAATATCCGGGTAGACACCACCGGTCCGGCGCTGACCCTGACCACCCCCTCCGGCAGCGAAGTACGTGACTCGGCTCTGACCCTGTCCGGGAGGGCGCCGGACGCCACCCTTGATGGGTTATCGGTCTGGTATAAAATTGACACAACTTCCACTCCCACATCGCCGGTAACTTTCTCTTATGTGTCCACCCCGGCTAATGGTTGGACCCAGGCTGTTGTAGATGGAGAATCCTGGAATCAACCCCTCACCCTGACTGAAGGGACGAAGTATGCGCATTTAGTCGCCTTCGATAAATTGGAGAACCCAAGCAGCGTAATCGACAAGACCCTTTATATTGACTATGAGCTGCCGTATATTACAGACTGGACTACTACTACAACAGACATTACTCTTATCGATGGGGTAAATTACGCCAAAAATTTCTATTCCATTGAATTTACCGCCCACGATTCCAATCAATTATCCAACGTGACGATTAGAAAAGGCGGGCCCAGCGGAACCGTATTAACAGAGGGGCTAGGCGGTGATTATACCCTTACCAAAACCAATACTTCTTCCCCTGCCAACACGGATTGGAAATATAAGCTGGACTTAACTGGTCAGGCCGATGGAAGCGCCAATTATTATATCACGATAACCGATGTCCGGGGCAGGACAAATACCCTGGAAAATAGTCCCGGACTCCCCGTGGATGCGCATAGAGACTTTACCGTTTACGTGGACACAACCCCCCCGAATCTGGCGGTGGCGGAACCCATTGATGGCTACGAAAGCAGCGCTGACCTGCGGATAAGCGGGACCGCCTATGACATCGGCATACCCAATGGGGTAACGGTTTGGTATAAAATTGACACAACCCAAACCACCAGTGAAACCGGAACGCCAACCACATCCGGACCGCTAACCCTTACAGGTTGGAACCTGGTAGTAGCCGGTTCGTACTGGAATAGGGACATTCCCCATGGCAGGACCAATGAAGGAGCATACTGGGCGAGCTTTATTGCATACGATAAAATGGGGAACAAAAGTAGTATCGTTAACCGGCAGTTCTATGTGGATAGCGCACCGCCGACCATAAGCGCCTGGACATCCTCAGACATTACCACCCCCGGTTCTACGATCCCTACGATTCTCACCGTAGGTACTTATAGCTTTGATTTTACCGCATATGATAGTAACAGCATTAGGAGCGTGACGCTTAAGAGAGATGGAGTTTCCTTAATCCCTGACGGTTCCCCGCATACGGATACCGCTGGAACGTATACGCTTGCCAAATTGGCATCTAGTGATACGAACAACTGGCACTATACGGTTTCACTTGGCGGCCAGGTGGATGGGAATTATACCTACGATATTGAGATCAATGATATTGCAAATAAGGACAACAACTTAGCTAATACCCCCGGCCTCTCCACACTGGCCTATAAAACCTTTAAAGTCCGGGTGGATACCACCGGCCCGGACCTGACGGTTTCGGCTCCCACCATCAACTTCTCGGCGCAGAGTAGCTCACTATTTGTAAGCGGAACCGCCGTGGATGCTCTGACGACGGACGCCCCGGAGGTTTACTACACCATTGCCAGAGCCACTGCTATAGCCAGTTACAGCATACCCCCAAGCGCATTAGACGCGGCAGCCTTGGCGGGTAATGGTACTGGGGGTACTTGGAAAAAAGCCGGTGGCGCCGTGGATTGGTCTGATAATTTCGACCTGTCCTTGCTTAGCGGCGAAGGAACCTTTGTTGCCCGGTTTGTTGCCTATGATAGATTGGGGAACCAGGGCGGGACAGAGGACCGTATTTTTTCTGTGGACACCCAACCGCCCTCTATAAAGCACGACACAGGGACTGGGCAGGTCTTTGGCTTTGGCACAGCAAACCCGGTTAAAACTTTTTCCGGAGACCCGGTTACCTACGCCAAACAGGATGCGTATTCCTTTAGCTTTAGGGCCTACGATTCCAACGAACTGGCAGATGTGAGTATTAGCAAAGGCGGAACTCCTTTAACCAAGGGTGGGCCGTACACAGACGCAAGCGGCACGTATACGTTTACCATTGAAAAAAGACCGAATAGTGAATCCACTGATAATCCAAACGAATGGCTCGTTACATTAGACCTTAGCGGTCAGCAGGATTCAAGGTATAGCTATGTTATAGAGATTACGGATAAGGTAGGTCGGACTAACACCGATGACAATAATACCCCCGGGAGCTCTTCCCCGGAAACTGATGATGATCACAACAAATTCACGGTCCAGGTGGATACCACCGGTCCAACGCTGTCGGGAATTAGTCCCGCCAACAATTACCCGGTAGACGCAAATTCCCTGCCGGTATCCGGAAACGTAACGGATGCGACCTCGGACGGGATATCGGTTTGGTATAAAATTGGCGATACTGACCCCGGAGTGCCGGCAACCGCAGCGGCAGCGCAGAGCGATAATTGGTTACCTGTTATGGTTAACAGTCCGTCCTGGGGTGGAACCGCTTCCTTGACGTCGGTAGGCGAAGGGACCCACCATGCCTACTTTATTGCGTACGATAAATTGGATAACCCAAGCATTGTATACGACAGGACCATCCTTGTGGACTACAATAAGCCCTATATTAAGGACTGGAATCCCTCGGGGATAACGGTACTTGATGGTTCAAATTACGCTAAAGCTGGGTATACCCTTTCGTTTAAAGCATATGATACAAACGAATTAAAGAGTGTAAAGGTAACCAGGGGCACCACAGCCGACTTATTCCTCGTTACCGCTGCGGATTTAGCTGGGGGTACAGTTACGGGTTCGGATTCAGTTCCGGCTCCGGGCTCGGGTACTTATAGCTATACCGTAATTAAAGAAACCGTTGCTCTTGGTGATCAATGGTCGGTGTCGGTAGTCTTTGCCGGTCAAATTGACGGAAGCGCTACGTATACCACCTTGATAACGGACATCAGGGATAAGATAAATGACACGGATAATACTCCCTCGGAGGAAGCGGCGGATAAACAGAAAAGTTACACCGTCCGGGTGGATAATACCCCCCCGAATCTGGCGGTGGCAGAACCCACCGAGAACTTCGCCATAAGCGGCGTTAACTTGCAGATAAGCGGGACCGCCTATGACACCGGCCTACCCAATGGGGTAACGGTTTGGTATGCCATCGACGGAAACGCATCTCCTCCCGCGCTCGGTGTCTTGGACTTAACCACTACGCCTGATACGCCTACCCTCGGCAACTGGAACCTGGTTGTAAAGGGACCGTCCTGGGATACAGGCATTCCCCATGGCCTTGGAGCCGGCGAAGGGATGCGGTATATACATTTTGTCGCAAATGATCAATTGGAGAACTGGAGCGGCTATGTTAACCGGAAGTTCTTTGTGGATCACAATCCGCCGGACATAACCTCCTGGACATCCCCAGACATTAGCGCCCCCGGCGTTACAACCCTTGCGAAAAAAGACTATACCTTTACGTTTACCGCCCATGATACCAACGGCTTTGGAAGCGTGGCCCTTAAGAAAAACGGAGTTGCCTTAAACGATGACGGCTCTTCGCAGACAGATACTCCATCGGGAACGTATACGCTTACCAAATCGCCAAGCAGTACTCCGCAGAACTGGATCTATACGCTTACTCTTGCCAATCAGGCCGATGGGAATTATCCCTACAGCATTGAGATCCTGGATATTGCGGGTAAATCAAATAGGGATGACAATAATACCCCCGCAACGACTGATAACTTCAAAACCTTTACCGTCCAGATAGACACCACCGGACCGGCTCTCGAAATTACAGAACCCGCCGGTACCCCCCCCGTGGGCGGAACAACCGTATACATATCAGGCAAGGCTATTGATGCCCTTAATCCGAGCGGGGTTACGGTTTGGTATGTCATTGACGGGAATCCTACCATTGGGGTGCCCACATCGCCGCCTTCAGGAAGTCCATTGGCGCTCTCAGGCTGGAGCAGGGCCTTAGGAAGCGCAGACTGGTCTCAGAACGCGCCCGTAAGCGGCGCCGAGGGGATCCGGTATGTTCATGTTATTGCCTATGATAGTTTGGGGAACCCGAGTAGTGTAGAGTCCGCGTCTTTCTATGTGGATATCTATCCGCCCCAGATAAACAACTTTGTCTTCACCAGCGGTATTACTATCATTGATGGGTCTTATTATAATACAACCGGTAATTATGGTTTTACCTTTAAAGCCTATGATTCAAACGCCTTAAAGAGTATAACGGTACGCCGGGGCGCAACCGTATTAGTGAACAACGCTATTGGCGCATATACAAACACGGTTATCGGCGATTTCACCGCCTCCGTGGTTGTAAATTCCTCCAAGGAATGGACCGTTACGGTAGGCCTTACCGTCCAGACCGACGAGAGTTATCCATATACTATTGAGATAGTGGATATCACGGACCGGCCAAATGCCACGAATAACGCCCCCGGTTTGGTGACAGATGCCTTTAAAGAATTCAGCGTCCTGGTTGATAGGGTAGGGCCGGTGGTAGCCGTAACTTCGCCCGCCGTTGGCGCATCCGTAAGCGGAAGCTCCCTGTACCTAGGCGGCTCTGCTATTGATACTCCTTCCCGGGACGGGGTAAGCGTTTGGTATATCATTGACGGGAATACCACCGTTGCTACCCTGCCCTCATTGCCGCCCTCATCGCCGTCTCCGGGCGCTCCGCTGGAGCTCACGGGCTGGTCCATGGCCGATAACGGCGAGTCCTGGTCCAAACTCCTCCCGCTGTCGGCTGCCGATCCGGAAGGGGAACGCTATTTGCATGTCATAGCCTTTGATAAATTGGGTAACATAGGTAACCTGGTTGACCGCAAGTATTTTGTGGACCAGACTCCGCCCCAGATAAAGGCGGGCACCTGGAACCTTACGGGGATTAATTTCTTGGATCCCTATAACTACGCCGGCAAAAACTATACTATTCAGTTTACCGCCTACGATTCCAACGCCCTGGCATCCGTGAAGATCACCAGAGGTACGACAGTATTAGAAGAGGGGCCACAATCGGGGTATACCCTGACCATTGACAGGACTACTGATCCCACGAACAAAGAGTGGCCCGTTACGTTGATCATTGCCAATCAAAGCGATGGGAATTATGACTACACCATTGATGTTATTGATGCCACGGGCAAACCAAATACCCTGGACAACAATACGCCTTTGGTTCTCACGGATGATCACAAAAACATTACGGTCATCGTGGATACCACGCCGCCGCTTACCAAGATTACCAGTAACCCCGCAACGGTGAGCAATGCCGGTATGAATCTTTCCGGTGTTATTACCCGCGCGGACAATGTAAACGGCGTCATCCACTTTGCGGTCAGCGCCAATGACAATCGCGGTGTAAGCGGCGTCAAATGGTTCCTCATCCCCTATGGAACCACCTTCGATCTGACCACCCCTGCGGATGTTAAAGCCCGCTACGATGCCCAAACAAACCCCACGTACCTTGTTGACAGCACTACCTATGAGGTATTGGTGGATACCACCCCGCTGACTCCTCAGACATTGTACACCCTCTACGTCCTGGCTCAGGATACGGCTGGGAATACCAGTTACAATTCTACTACCCCCTTTACCTTCTTTGTGGATCAAAGAACCGATAATCCGCTGGTAACCCTGACCAACCTGTCGAAAGAACAGCCCACCGATCCCGATCCGGCTATACGGGACGGGTTCATCCTGCGGGGCGCCGTAAAGGACGATGATGGAGTTGACCCAAGCAGCCTTAGGATTAGTTTCTTTAATGGCTCTGATTGGTTAAGTGCAGGCGGTACCTGGGATTCCTCCACTGCCGTACCGCTGCCCATAACACCGACAGGTACTATTACCGGTTCAGGCCGGGAACTTACCTTTACCTACCCCTTCCCCAACACGCTCTCCGATGGGCCGGGCAGAAAAGTTGTTGTATCCGCATTGGATCTTGAAAGCTCAAAAGAGGGCCCAGCCTACACTTCCACCAATGCGGCTAAGCCCGGCAGCGTCGAAACGACCTTTGATCTGGACACCGCCCCCCCGGTTATAACCGTGGCAGAGCCCACTGATTCAACCTATAAAGCGGAAGAGGCCAGCATCCATGGGACCTTAACGGAAATGCACCCCGATGTCTTTAGGCTCAGCCTTGACGGCGGGGCGTATGTCAACCATATTGTTGACACCGATCCCAACGCCGGGCAGCTGGTATTACTCAATTGGAACAGCACAAGCGGTGTCGGCAACTGGGTCTACAGGCTCCCCATCCTCGACACACCGCTCCTGAGCGTTGGGCTTCACACCATCACCCTGGAAGCGGTGGATAAAGCCGGTTTAACCACCACCAATTTGTGGCGCTTCTATGTGGATAACACCGGTCCGGCTATTTCCTTTAGGATCGATGAAGTCCCGTATCCAACCTGGACAACCGTTCCCACAGGCATGAGCATTCTTCGGGAAGGTTCCCTGGCTCTGCGGGGCGACTTTAGGGACGATTACTCCACGGTGAACAATACCTTTGAATACCATTTCGATACTGAAACCGAATCCGTCTGGCACAGCATAACTACGGTCACCGGCGCCATTGCGAATCCCGGAAAGTATCCCTCCTGGACCCTCTTCCTGGACAGCATTCCCACCCCCTTCAGCGGCGCCGTCATTCCCGATGGCGCCCACAGGGTACAGATCCGCGCCAAGGATGTGCTGGATAATGTCACCACCTCCGCCTGGATAGGCTTTAGGGTCGATACCGCAGACCCAACCATTACCAACATCCAGCCGCTTGAGGCAAATGCGGTTTTCAGTAATGTAGGCAATCCGGTGTTCACCCTCACAGGAATCGCCGCGGATGCAAACCTCTCAAGCGTCACCATTACCCGCAGTGGTGTTACCACACCCATTACGGTGCCCGCGGGCGCCACCTCGGTGAACTGGTCCTATCCGGTTACCGGGCCAGCCTTTAGCGCTCTGGCCGAAGGCGCCCATAGGTTTACCATCACCGCCATAGACGCAGCAGGGCGGACCGCGTCGGTGGACTGGAATTTTATAAAGGATACCCAGCCGCCTGTGGTGGAGTGGAGCAACCTTAATACCCAACCCGGGGTTAACAGTACCCTCTTCCAGGACATCAGCACCCTCAAAATCCTTGGCGTGGCCAGAGATAGTAACGGTGTGGCGTTTCTTACCAGTACCCTTAAAAAGTGGAATGGAACCACCTGGGACCAAGTCCAGTCCGACACAGATCTTGCCCCGAATAATGAATTGGTGAAGAACTGGGTTAAGGACATAGCGACCGCTGGTTTAGCTACTCCCCTTGACGGCCTATACCGGATAACCATCAACGCAAAAGACCGGGGCGGCAACGTCCTTACACCCGCCGCACAGCGGGAATTCCGCATAGACCTGGCAATGCCCTTGGTAACCATAGATACCAGTACGGGTACAAATCCCCTTAAGCGTTATTACAACGGGAAAGCCACCGGTTCCGGACCAATCGTTGTTTCCGGCACAGCCTCCGACGCAAACGGTATAAGCTCTATCCACGCGCAGATCTCCGGTACTGGCGCGCCCGCATGGGCGGCGGCCGACGCGGTTTTCACCCCCACTGTGGGAACTGCGGGAACCTGGGTAGTTACTATTCCTCACAGCAACAGCGGAACACCGCTTCCCGAGGGCGGTTATACCCTGAACATAAGCGCCACCGATGGAGCGGGCCGTATCAGTACGACCTACGGAGTTTTCGACTTTGACAGTATTGACCCCACCGTAACGATAGACTCACCGCCAAAATCAGCCCGGGTAACCGAATCGATCACCATCCGGGGAAGCAACAACGATTCCGGATCCGGTCTCGACGAGCACAGTATATGGTATCAATTTACTAAATTGCATACCGAAGCGTCAGACCCCCAATGGTACGAGGCGGCTCCTGGCACCGGTAGCAATGGTGGTACCTGGGGCTCACTAAGCGGCTGGTATAGTTGGAACTTCGGTTTCTTGCATACTGTCGTTGAAAGCAGTACCACCGCTACAGAAGTGTATTATGATCCCGCCACACAGACTGTCATACCGCAGTCCGATACCGGTTTATGGCAAACCCCCTTCAAAATTAAGGTTATCGACCGGGCGGGGAATGAACAGATAATTGATGATTATTTCCTCCTGGTGGACCAGTTCGGCGATGTTCCTAAGTTGACGATCAGTTCCCCGGACCCGGGCGCTGTTTTAGGCGGCCGTGTCTATGTTTCCGGCACTGCGTTAGATAACAACTATGTGAACAAGATACAGTACCGGGTTAAACCCAATCCAACCATGGCGCCCAACGAATGGAGCGGTATTAGCTGGATAGACGGGCCAAGCGGGTTCCTGACCGGCGGCGGAAATCCTGCACTAAGCGTTACCTGGCAATTCGATATTAACGGCGATGGCGCCCTGAATCCGGGCGCCGGAGAAGGCATGAGGCCGGTTCTTATCCAGGTACGGCCCATTGACGCCGCAAATGGGTATCCGAATGTGCCGGGCCAGCCGGGGGATCCCGTCAGCCTTCTCATTTACTTTGACGCCGGGGTGCCGAGGATAGGCAACGAAATAGTGGCAAACAATGTTCCGAACAATTCCCCCGGGGCCAATATTTTTAAACCCTATGTTGACGGGATCCAGGTATCCAAGACCTTTATCTTTGAAGCGGAGATCAGCGATGACAGCGGCCTCGACCGGATACAGTATTGGCAGGATGGAACAGCCTCAGCGCCAAATGTGATAGGGCAGCCTGTGGTTACCCCGCCTGCAACGAAGGCCGCCGGGTCGTTTACTACGGGCAGAAAATACATGATCAAAACCATAGGAACTACCGATTGGATGGCCATTGGCGCAAACTCCGATACGGTCGGCGCTTCTTTCACCGCCACCGGTGGGGGAGATGGGGATGGCACAGCCTATGAGGCAACGGCAACCCAGGAATTTATATACAAATTGCGGCTTGAGATACCTACCAACGATGGGTTAAGCGCCTATAAGGACAAGACCGGGTATTATTCTATTAATATTCAGGCCCATGATAACTCATCCCCGGCATTGCGGGCGGACAAGAGCTACACCGTCCAGATTGATAACTTCTACCCCTATGGGACCTACTCTTCCCCCAATGTTGCGGCAGGCTGGTACAATCTACGGGGTACCGCCCGGGACGCTGACAGCACTTCGGGACCCATCCAGGGTCTGGAGAAAGTGGTAGTGTACCTAAGCCGTAACGGAGATAAGATAGCCCTCCATGAGTACGGAGTACAGAGCAGCACCGATACCTTTAACCCCACAACTCAAAAGGTGAAGCGCGCGTCAGACCAGGCGTATGTTACGCTTTCTGATTTCCCGGCTGATGCATTATCGGGGATCACCATTGACCGGGACGAACAGAGCGCCGGCCTTGACCTTGATCTGGACGGCTATGAGGAAGCCTGGTACGACAACGGGGCAGACCGGGTATGGTCCGCGCGTATTGATACCACCCAGCTTAAGGACGGTCCCGTAACGGTTCACTACGTGATCTTTGACAAAGCGGGGAACGCCACCTATTATGAGCAGTCCCTGTTTATCAAGAACCACGCCCCCGCCATTACATCGGTAACCCTGGGTACGGATATCTTCGGTAATAAAACTACCGGAGGAACCAGGCTCTACACCACCGGCTACTTTACGACCCCGGCCTTTGTAGCCCGGAATCAGCGCCTTTCCTTTAAGCTTGCCAAGGTAGACGGAAACGGTGTAGCCCATTACCGGATAACCCCGGTTAGTCAGCAACAGGTTGCTGCCAATACCATAGTCGCCGGTGAGATCTACACTATTGTAACTCCAGGCTCCACCGACTGGCTCAACCTGGGCGCGCTAAGCAACGCAGTGGGTACCACCTTTGTGGCTACCTCCAATGGCGGCGGCAACGGCCAGGTCTACAAGTACAACACAATCACCGCAGCGGAGCTGAAAACCGGGGACTTTGCGGGCAATGAAACCACTGAAATAGTATATACGAATTTTACGGGCATACCGAATGCTGAAAACGCCTACTTCCTCATCAAGATATATGACTCCACGGTTACCGCCCCTCCCCCTGCCGCCATTGAGGCGAATCAGCTTTCCGACATGATAGTGGTTCGGGTCAAGATAGAAAACGATGACACCGTGCCTCCCACTTCCCGGCTTTACGATCTGAGCCCCTACGCCAAGAACCAGTCCCGCTACGATATTGCCACCACCATCAGCAACGCGGGGCCCGGCGGCATAGGGGAGGACCAGAACATGAAGTTTGGCGGCCTCTACCTGGACGCAAGCAACGCAATTTCCGGGCATGTTGAACCCCGAAGCGTTGGACCCAGCATCTTCCTGGAGACCGGTGTACCATCGACCTTCAGCATGGACACCGTGAGCGGCAAAGTAATACTGCGGGGCTACGCCAGGGATAACCAGCGTATTTCCGAAATACAGGTAAAATTTGGTACTGCAACGCCGGTCAAAATTATCCAGGTTAAGGCCTCTCCTGCCACAATCAGCGCCGGGCATTTCCAGGCGCTGGAACCGGTGCCCGCGGCGGGGGTCCGCGCCTGGGTCTACGATGATCTGAGCCTGGACGACCACCGGGTGGAATGGGCCTACGAATGGGACACCCAAACCACCGCCGGCATGGCAATTGTGGGGAACATAACGGTGCGGGCCATTGCCCTTGACGCCCGGGTTACTAATTATGCACCAGTAATCTACCCCCTAAACCCGAACACAAGCATATCTTCCTTACAGGGCACAGGGGATAGCAACGTTAATTACAACACCATAACCATGACGGCGGCGCCCTACATTTCCAGCATGACCACGGCCCTGTCCTCCGCATACCCCGCAAAGCCATCGGTGTTCAACCGTTCCGCCCTGGGTCTCTACCCGGTGCGGGACACGGAGACTATCACCATCAACGGCTTCAACTTGGGCGGAGCCTCTACCGTGGTTAAGATAGGCGCCACAACCCTTGGCACGCCAACGGTGGGATCTTCCGCGGCAAACCAGATTAGGGTGCCCATTGGAAACACCGCCAAATCGGGAGCCCTGACGGCCACCGTAAGCAGTGTGGAGTCGGTGAATAATAGGAACAACAATAATGCGACCTTCAATAAAGAGCCGAACAGTATGAACAACAGCACCCTCACGGATAACCGGGAACTGTACGTATGGAACACCGGCGCGCTGGTAAATCGGACTGACCTGACCAATCCCTTTATGCGTATGGATGCCGCCAGTGCCTATTATATGTCCTACGGGAGAGGCGCAGAGTCAATGTACTTTAACAAAGGGGGAACAGAAACGCTCTTTGAACAATGCTTTAACAAGTTTCATAACACAACCGTGGCGTTTGACACCTCCGGCAATTACTACGGCGGCGCTACCAACACGGACCGGGTAAATGACGCGGGGGGCGCCACTTCGTTTACCTTCTATTCCAGGGCTCCCGGTAATTTTGTAACTGGCGCTAACGCGCATTATGATGGTAATCAAAACGCCTTTGTCGCAGCCACCGGGGTAAATAATAAGAGGCACCTTGAGTTAAGCTATAACGCCGCAACCGCCCAATACAGGATTGACCGTGTACAAATTCCGCGGATTGCCGTTATCGGCGAAGGTACCACCAGCAATCCGGCCAAGATTTACATGAGTTACTTCGATGGGAATAACGCCAATAATCCGGTTGTTTTCCGTTATGGGACAAGTAATGGGGCGAATAACTTTACCGGTGGATTTGCAACTCAAGTAACCGGCAACAATCCCGGAACTGCCGCCGGCGCACAGATTGTAGCCAACAGTACCACCGATAAAAAGGGTGGTTTGTATACCGCAGTGGGCGCCTTAAGAGACGGTCGTGCGGTAATCGCCTGGTACGATGCGGTAAATCAGCAGCTTGTGTATTCCTATTCTTCAGGAACCGATCCATCAACCACAACAACCGTTAATTGGCAAACCAACGCCAAGGTTATTGACACCGATTTTGCCGGCTGGCATGTGGACTTAACGGTGGATAATAATACGACCCAGGGCATCCACATAGCCTATTACAGCAGCAGCGGCGGGGATCTCAAGTATGCCTATCTGTCTTCCTATAATGCAACACCCCAGGTAGTTACGGTAGACTCCTTCCTTTCCGCCGGGACCAAGCTTATGATCAACACCAGGGCGGAAACAAGGACCGTGAGTGGTTCTTCCACCACCGTATACGTGCCCTACATCTCCTACTATCATGCTTCGTTCCCCCAGACACCAAACTCTGTACGGATAGCCTGGAGAAACAACTTCGATCAACTTTTGGATGGCGCAATCGTAGATAACTTTACCGGAAACTGGGAGGCCATGACGGTGCCCACCCCCAATATCCCGATAGAAGACTTTATCTGTAACGGTGTTCCCACCTCGGGAAACTTCAGCGGCGTAAACTTAACCAACAGTATACTATTGAGCTACATGACCAA
This sequence comes from Treponema primitia ZAS-1, assembly GCF_000297095.1. Taxonomy (NCBI): domain Bacteria; kingdom Pseudomonadati; phylum Spirochaetota; class Spirochaetia; order Treponematales; family Treponemataceae; genus Treponema; species Treponema primitia. The sequence goes on from NZ_AEEA01000174.1 coordinate 17,858, forward strand.
CCAGTACTACGAGCGGGCGTACATCAAGAAGTAAGGATTTTCTAAAAAGACAGGAGGAAGGAGAGGCCCACAACCTCTTCTTCCTCCGGGTTTTTTCTTAAGAAACCGGAAATTTTTTAAAAATCGTGACTCCTGACTAAACGGCATTTATTATAAGATTCAATAACCACAACGGACACGAAGAAGAACCCGCTTACGCGGGGGAGGGAAAGGGGGGATTGTTTAAGCGGCATTCGGGATTATGCGTGACCTACAATTTTAACTATCTATCCCAACTTCCTGTTTACCACACCTACTTCCGGAAATTTTCGGTTAGTTTTACCTTGAGTT
>NZ_AEEA01000175.1 GCF_000297095.1 Treponema primitia ZAS-1
CCCCCAGTTGTCCCCCCGTTTAATCTGTTCAGTGACCATTTTGACGGCATACTCGGTAAGGCGTTTGCGCAGGCCGCCATAGGCGGAGACCTGGATTTCCACGTCGATTACGATACCCGTTTTGGTACGAACTTTTACGTCCAAAACGCCTGCTTTGTCATCTGCAAACTCCCGTTTGAGATTGGGGTCCACGATGGTTAGGCTGTCGTATTCCGTCTCGGGCAGATTCAGGGCAGCTTTTAAAAACCCGGCAAGAATATCGATATTCCGCTGGTCGCCGAAGATAAGTTTGAAAACATAGTCCACCATAATTTTGAGCACCGGTTTTTTCATAAAAACCTCCTGCCCCAGATAGGGAATTAGACCCTGATTTTGCTTTAGTCTGCGGAAAAATATTTTTGTTTTTTGATCATACTCAAGGCCCATTCCTATACTGCAATCCGGTCTTTGTATTATGTGATATCGGCGGGCGTGGGGAGGGGTACGCCCGCCTTCATGTATATGGAATTCTCTGTCGTAGTAGACCCGCGCAGCGGGGCTGCGGAGACAGGTTCTACATGCACATGAAGACGGGTGTACCCCTCCCCACGCCCGTCTTTGCCGACAAAGTACAAGAAAAAAGATATAGTATTAGGTTGACAATTCTCAAAACTTAACTTATACTGTATTCTCTACAGCATACTTAAAGGTTGTTATGCACTATAATTTTGGCGAAAAAATCCGGGCAGTCCGGGAGCGGCGATCCCTCACCCTGCGGGAGGTGGCGGAACGAGCGGGGGTAAGCGAGAGTCTGGTTTCACAGATTGAGCGGAACAGGGTTTCTCCGGCCATCGATACCCTGTTGGCTTTGGCGGATGCTTTGGACCTGGACCTGGAATACCTGTTCTCCGATTACCGCCGGGAACGGTCGGTGCGGATCATGCGGCGGGAGGAGCGGACTACCTTTACCCGGCCGGGGGTGCTTTACGAGCGGCTGGCCCACCTTGAGAAGCAGGGGCAGGAGGGCATCGAAGCCTACTCGATTACCCTGGAGGCAAAGGCGAAGACCGGAGGGCGGGAATATGGGCATCCGGGATGGGAGTTGGGGATAGTCCAGGAGGGGAATGCGGAGCTTACCGTGGGGAACCAGACCTATGAGCTTTCCCCGGGGGATTCCGCCAGCTTTATGGCCGACTCCCCCCATGTGCTGTCAAACCCCGGGGATGAAACGCTGCGGGTATTTTGGGTTATCACGCCGCCAAAGGGCGAAATAGGAAATTAAAGAGGAGTTATATATGGGAAAAACCTTAGCGGAAAAAATTTTTGACGCCCATGTGGCGGACCGGCCCTTCGGTGACACCTGGGTGCTCAGGCTGGACCGGGTATTTTGTCACGAGATCACCACCCCTATCGCTATCAACGATCTGGTATCAAAAAAACTGGACCGGGTCTTTGACAAAACAAAGCTCAAGGTAGTGATAGACCATGTAAGCCCTGCCAAGGATTCCAAAACCGCCCAGCAGGGGAAGATACTCCGGGACTGGGCGCGGCGGCATGGGATCAAGGATTTCTTCGACATAGGCAGGAACGGTGTGTGTCACGCCATCTTCCCGGAGAAGGGCTTTGTACGGCCGGGCTACACCATCATCATGGGGGACAGCCACACCTGCACCCACGGAGCCTTCGGGGCCTTTGCCGCCGGGGTGGGTACCACAGACCTGGAAGTGGGGATCCTCAAGGGGGTCTGCGCTTTCCGCAAGCCCGAAACTTTGCGTATCAATCTGAATGGAAAACTCAGTAAAGGTGTGTATGCCAAGGATGTGATCCTGGCGATCATCGCTAAAATCGGCGTGGCCGGCGCCACCGATAAGGTAATGGAACTGCGGGGGCCGGTGATCGAAGGGGCCGATGGCGTCCCGGCGCTCAGCATGGAAGGCCGGATGACTATCTGCAACATGGCGGTGGAAGCCGGCGCCACGAGCGGGGTCTGTATGCCCGACCGCGTTACGGTGGACTATCTCTGGCCCTTCATCGGTCCGGCGGGGGAAAAGGCCTACGCAACCAAGGAAGCGGCACTGGCGGACTATGCCAAGTGGCGCAGCGATGATGACGCGGTGTATGCGGGGGTGGTCGATATTGACTGTTCCGGTCTGGAGCCGTCGGCTACGGTGGATTATAAGCCGGATCAGGTTAAAACTATCCGCTCCCTTAAGGGGACGCGGGTAGACCAGGTCTACATTGGGTCCTGTACCAACGGGCGCATGGAGGACCTCCGGGCTGCGGCGGCGGTGCTGAAGGGGCGGAAGATTGCCGACACCGTACGGGGTATCGTTTCACCGGCCACCACGGAAATCTACACCCAGGCCCTCAAGGAAGGGCTGATACAGATATTCCTGGACGCGGGGTTCTGTGTAACCAACGCCACCTGCGGGGCCTGCCTGGGAATGTCCAATGGGGTCCTGGCTGAGGGGGAAGTTTGCGCCTCCACCACTAACCGCAATTTCTACGGACGTATGGGTAAGGGCGGCATGGTCCACCTTATGAGCCCCGTTTCCGCGGCGGCAACTGCCATAGCGGGCAGTATCACTAATCCCGAAGATCTTTAAACTTATTATAGAGGAGACCAGTATGAAAAACTTTGGAGGCCGGGTCCTGTTTTTGGATCGCAGCGATATTAATACGGACGAGATTATTCCCGCCAAGTACTTAACTGAAAATTCCAAGGAGGCCCTTAAGGCTTTTATCCTGGAGGATCTGAAACTTCCGGGCTTTAGCCCTGCGGATACTGCCGGCAAGGGGGCTATCATTACCAGGGCTAACTTTGGCTGCGGCAGTTCCCGGGAACACGCGCCCTGGGTGCTGGAAGTGAACGGCATCAATATCGTTATCGGCGAAAGTTTCGCCCGGATATTCCGTCAGAATATGTATAACTGCGGGATGATCGCCGCGGAGCTTCCGGCGCCCACCCTGGAGGAACTGTTCCGGGATTTTAAGGGGCAGGAAACAACGCTTACGGCGGATATCGAAAAAGCTACCCTCACCTTTGCGGGGGGAGGGAAGACAAAGTCCGTCCCCTTTGTACTCAAGGATTTTGAAAAAGCCCTGGTGGAAGCCGGGGGATGGGTTGAATATGCCGCGGCGCATTATTAATATGGTTTCGAGGCCCCAGGGTCCAAAGGCCCTTGGGGATTACTGTTAAGGAGGTTCCTTAAATGAACGGTTTAGTTATGCTTCTTATTTCTGCGGTGGTACTTTTGGCTGCATATCTTGTGTACGGACGTTACTTAGCACGCAAATGGGGGGTGGATCCCAAACGGCCTACCCCGGCCCATGAGATGGAGGATGGCGTGGATTATGTCCCCACCCGGCCCAGCATTGTGTTTGGCCATGAATTCGCGTCCATCGCCGGTGCAGGTCCCATCAACGGGCCTATTCAGGCGGCAATGTTCGGCTGGCTGCCGGTACTGCTCTGGATACTTATCGGGGGGATATTCTTCGGCGCGGTCCAGGATTTTTCCGCCCTTTACGCTTCGGTAAAAAACAAGGGAAAAACCATCGGGTATATTATCGAAACCTATATCGGTAAAACCGGGAAGCGGCTTTTCCTTCTTTTTGTGTGGCTCTTCTCCATTCTGGTGGTTGCCGCATTTGCGGATATCGTGGCGGGAACCTTCGCGGGCTTCAACGCCGCAGGGGGCAAGGTGGAAGCCAACGCTGCGGTGGCCACAACATCCCTGCTCTTTATCGCCGCTGCCATTGGACTCGGTTTTTTCATGAGAAAATTCAAGCCCACCGGCATTGTGTCGGGAATCGTCGCCGTAGTTTTGCTGACAATCTGTATCACCCTTGGCATTCTTCTTCCGGTTTATGTGGCAAAATCTATTTGGCTCTATGTGGTCTTTGCCTATATCTTTTTCGCCTCCATTACCCCGGTTTGGGGCTTACTCCAGCCCCGGGATTATCTTAATTCCTTCCTTCTGGTGGCCATGATCGGCGCGGCCTTTATCGGCGTGGTCTTCACCGCCCCGGTCATCAATATCCCTGCGTTTACGGCATTCAAGGTGGGTAACAATTACCTGTTCCCCATCCTGTTCGTTACCGTAGCCTGCGGCGCGGTTTCCGGTTTCCACAGCCTGGTAGCCTCCGGTACCGCATCAAAGCAGATCGATAACGAAAAACATATGCTCCCCATATCATTTGGGGCCATGCTGGTGGAAAGTCTTCTGGCGGTATTAGCCCTGATTACCGTGGGCGCCTTAACCGTAGGGGGAAAACTCCCGGAAGGTATCGTCACCCCGCCGCAGATCTTTGCTTTTGCGGTTGCGGGCTTCCTGACCAAGCTCGGCCTGCCTGCAAACATCATATTCACCCTGATTACCCTTTCGGTTTCCGCTTTCGCCCTCACCTCCCTGGATTCGGTGGCCCGGGTTGGCCGCCTTGCTTTCCAGGAGCTGTTTACGGAAGATTTGGAACCGGGACAAACGGGGCATCCCTTTGCGAACTTCCTGGCCAATAAGTATGTCGCCACCATTGCTACCCTCTTTGTGGGTTACCTCCTGGCCGTACTGGGGTACCAGACCATCTGGCCCCTCTTCGGATCCGCAAACCAGCTTCTGGCGGCATTGTCCCTTATCGCCTGTTCCGTTTTCTTAAAAAAGACCAACCGTCAGGGCGCCATGCTCTGGGGACCCATGTTCATCATGCTTGCGGTTACCTTTACTGCCCTGGTTTTTACGATCATTCAGAAATACGGTAAGATAGGGGCCGGCAGTTTCACCTTCGGCGCCGACGGCCTCCAGTTGGTCTTCGCCATCCTGCTTCTGGGCTTGGGGATTATGGTTGCTGTTTCGGGGGTAAAGAAACTCACTGAAAAGGCTGCGGCATAGGTAGTATGTTTACAACAACGGTAACACCCCGGTTCGGGGATATTGACGGACTGGGGCACATCAACAATACGGTCCTGGCAAATTGGTTTGAACTTGGCCGGAATCCTCTGTTTCGGATCTTCGCACCCGATCTCCGGGTGGTCCATGGCGACTGGCCCTTGATTATGGCCCACGCGGATTATGATTTTGTGGGGGAACTTTTTTTCCAGTACGATGTGGAAATCCGCAGTTGCATCAGCCGCATCGGGACCAAGTCCTTTACGGTGTACCACGAGGCATGGCAGGAAGGACAGCTTTGCACTACGGGACACGCCGTAATCGTCCACTTTGATTTTATCAGCCGGAAAAGTACACCTATTCCGGCTGATAAAAGAAAGCTTCTGGAAGAACACCTTACACCACAGGAAAACTAAGTCTACTTAATCACCGCCGGGTCGTAGTCCTTCGGGGGTACGTAACCTAATAACCGTATGCAGGTGGCGGCGATAGAGCTGATACCCAGGCCCTCGTTAAGAATGCTGTCGTGAGGAGTCGCGGGATATTCGCCCTTGTACTCCGGATCGTAGACGATGCAGGGGACGGGGTTGAGGCTGTGGCTGGTCTTAGCCTTGGGGCTGCCATCCTCTTTGCGGGATACGGCGCCGCTTTTTTTATCGTGTTCAAACATATCGTCCGAGTTGCCGTGATCGGCGGTGATTACCAATACTGCGCCGGCTTCATCCACCGCTTTGGCGATACGGCCCAGCTGGAGGTCCATGGCTTCCATGGAGCAGACCACCGCCTGGTATATCCCGGTGTGGCCCACCATGTCGCCGTTGGGGAAGTTGAGCCGGATAAAATCGTATTTCCCCGAGGGTATGGCTTCCAATATCTGATCGGTTATTTCGGCGCACTTCATCCAGGGGCGCTGTTCAAAGGGGAGCACGTCGCTCTTGATCTCCACAAAGGTTTCAAGCTTGTCGTCGAACTTGCCGGTACGATTGCCGTTGAAAAAGTAGGTTACATGGCCGTACTTCTGGGTTTCCGAAATAGCAAGGGTACGTACCCCGGTGGCAGCCAGGTATTCACCCATGGTCTTATCGATGGACGGCGGGCTTACCAGGTAGCGCTTAGGGGCATGTAAATCGCCGTCGTATTCCATCATCCCGGCGTAACAAACCTTGGGCCTGCGTCCGCGGTCAAACTTATCAAACTTGTCATCCTCGAAGGCGGCGGTGATCTCCAGGGACCGGTCTCCACGGAAATTGAAGTAGACCACCGAATCCCCGTCTTCGATAGTACCAATAGGCTTGCCCCCCTCGGCTATGACGAATTCCTTGAGGTCCTGGTCGATGATACCGGGGATCTCCTTGCGGTAGGTTTCCACCGCCTCCCTGGTTGTAGCGAACTGCCGTCCCTCGCCGTGGACATGGACCTTCCAGCCCCGTTCCACCATGCTCCAGTCCGCGCCGTAGCGATCCATGGTGATCCACATACGGCCGCCCCCGGAAGCTATGCGGGCGTCAAAATTACTGCCGCTCTGCTCTTTCAGGAAAGCCTCGAAGGGGTCAACATATTCCAGGGCGCTGGTTTCACCCACATCCCGGCCGTCGAAAAGTACGTGGACCCGAAGCTTCTTAACCCCGTCTTTTTTTGCCTGCTTAATCATGGCCTTGAGGTGGTCCAGATGGCTGTGCACATTGCCATCGGAAAAAAGGCCGATAAAGTGCAGGGTTCCGCCCTTAGCGGCATTGGAGGACACATCCTTCCAGGCCTGGCCGGTGAACATGGCCCCGGTTTCGATGGACTTGGACACCAGGGCCGCGCCCTGATTAAAGACCCGGCCGCAGCCCATGGCGTTGTGGCCCACTTCGCTGTTCCCCATGTCGTCGTCCGAGGGGAGACCCACCGCCTTACCGTGGGCTTTAAGCTTGGTATTGGGGCTCTTCGCCCTAATCGCGTCTAAATGATACATTTTGGAATCGGCGACCGCATCGCCTTCTTTATATTTGCCGTATCCCACGCCATCCATGATGACCAGGACCACCGGACCGCGCCGGCCCTTCCAGGAAGGGTCTTTTTTAAGGGCTTCTACCATATCGGGAACTCCTTGATTCAATAATTTACCTGGTTAAGAGTATATCACAAAAAGCGGGGTTTGTTTAGTGCGGAGAGGTGGGAATACCGGATTTCCATCGGCCACAAATCCTTATTTTGACTATCCCGTACTAACAACTTCGATGCCGGAAAGGTCTCCATATAAGGTTTCGGTTTGATACTCAAGTACGCCGTTCACGGTTTTTTGGGTATAGGTCCCCCAGGCTTTTCCGTTAGACCAAAAACATTTAAAATTATCTTTGTTCAGCACCGGAGCAAAATACATTTTGCCGGCGGGCAGATCCGGACGATAGCCGCTAAGGGCTAGCAAAAGGCCCCAACTGGACATGATCCCCGAATAGTGCCATCCGCATTCAAATTCGTTCCATGGATTACGCTTAATGCCATCGTACCGATCCCGAACAGCCTTGGCGATCGTGAGCCCCTCATCAAGAAACCCTTCGTAGATTAGGGTAGAGGCGACATGGTATTCAGTACGGCTCCAGGCTTCTTCGGAGTAGAAAAACGGATACCGGGGCCGGCCGCCCAGGGGCCAGGTGGTCATCAATAAACCCTTGTCATCGTTAACCGCATATCCCCGCTGCATATTCGGATGATCAGTAAAATCTGAAATAAAGTTATATTTAAAAATAGACTGGGCTGCCTGCTTAATATGCCCCGCATCCACAAGCGGCCCAAGGCCCGTCAAATGGGCATAAAATTGACCGATTAATTGATCCGCGAGGCAGCCCGTACCATGTTGATATTTAAATTCATCTACATCTTTCAGTACCTGAATAAAATATCCCGCCTTGCTATCCCACATGAATTTATCCGCTTGAACCGAAGCCGTATCGTAAATAGTTTGATAACGATTGTGCGCACCTTCGTCCTTCAAATATTCTGCAATTTTCACCGCCGCTTTTAATGCCGCAAGATAGCACAGGTTACCTAAGGGGTCTATCCCGTAAAATTCCACATCATAATCAACATGCTTCATTCCGTCCAATACAAAATCACCGTCGGTATCCCAGGTTCGAATCCCATAATCCAGGGCCAATTTTGCCTTGGGCCATAGTTCTTTAAGGAAAGCATCGTCCCCGCTGATGAGCCAATCCCGGTACAGCCGCACTATGGTGCCCATCTGCCCGTCTACGGCGGGCAAAAAACCCCAGCTGGCGCCATTCAATTCCCGCATTGCCCGGAATTGCATTTCCCCTTCATCATTAGTCTCCGTAAGAAAGTCCGTCCGCCGCATGGATTGCTCCAGTTCGGGAAACAAATAGGCCATGGCCTGGGCATAATACCAGACATGGGTACAGTTACCGGGACAACTGCCTACGTTATCAAGGCACCCTTCAAAAGCAAACATGTGCCCATTTTCGATACGGAAACAGGTTGTACTTTTAAGGATAGTCAGGTTTGCGGTCATGGCGTCTATTATGTAACCCGGCAGGGTACTGCCGTATACGGCGTCGGTAAATTTCCGGCTCACCCCTTCCAGACGATCCAGATTTTTCAAAAGGTAGGATCCGGCGCCCCAGGAACTTTTAAAGAGGGTTGCATAGTAATTACGGGTTATCTCCTGGCCCTCTTCATCACAGAGGTTCATATCCTTTGGCCAACTCTTAATGCGATTTGGAAAATACCATGCCAAGGCAAAGGTGTAACAGTATTCCTCCCCGGGGGCCAATGTGCGGCTTATTGCCAAAGAACCAATTTTTATGAGGATCTTTTTATCCAATTTACCATCCACACCCATTTTAGGCGCATCGTTATCCAGTTTACCATCCTCACTGAAATCATCCCAAAAATTGTGAATGCCATCAATGCGCTGCCCCATCTGCCATTCCGCTTTGTAACTTACGGATTCATCGGATGTCATCAAAGCCAAATTGCCATATTCGATACTGGCAGGCGGAAGGCCGTCGTTATCAAGGAAAATACCCCGTATCTCCTGCTCTTTTTGATAGACATTAAAGGGACGGCCCGTATTAATAAAATTCCCAAAGGGTTCTATGCCGGTGAATCCTCCGGCATTATACAGAGAACCGGCAACTGAAATTTGTAATGGCGCCGCCGAGGTGTTTTTAATTCGATACCGCAGTATCGCTGCGGGGATCCCCGAATCATTGGCGTTAAGGGGGATGAAAGGGTTAAACGCCTCCAGTTCTGCTTTAACCGGAAGGCGATCATCCATAAATTGTATTGATGCAAATGGAAATTGTACTTGCATCTCGCTCTCCAGGAAACGCGGTAAACCGCTTAATTCCTGTGCGGGTAATCCATTGGCAGCGCCATAGGGAGGGGTTAACCGGGATTCCAGAACCTTCGTAACATTAACCCCTTCCCCCTGGGCATGAACGGCAAAAAAGGTATAGGGAAAGCGGAGCCCCTTGGATGGATGATTGAAAAGTTCAAAATCCGTAAGCTGCCCTCTGGAACCAAGGGAAATACTCCCCGTACCAATACCCCCAAGTAAAAAAAGCGCCTGGTCGTGCTCCCGGGTATACCGGGCATTATACCCAAGGCCATACAATACATCCTGGGGGTAAATCTTTTCCATACCCTAATTTCTCCTACTTAAACGGTACGTAGTCTTTATAATCGTTAAAAATCAAATACTCCGGCTTAACATCTTCCTCAATTTCAGGGATTCTACCCTTAGCTGAATGGAAACGATTATCAACCCTATCGTCATTGGTGGTAGAAACTTCAAACAGCATGACCTTTCCCTTTTCGGCAATCCAATTATGATATTGCCCGGGAAGCAGGGTAATACTCTGGCCGGGGAGCAGCCGTACCGCACTGCCTGCGGGCACGGTAATTTTCTTTCCATCCAAGGTTAATACCACATCGGTCTTGGCAAAGTCTTCGTGCTCATCGGAATTGTACACATGAAGAACTAATTCCCCGCCGCCCCGGTTGATAATATCCTCCATTTTACTCCAATGGAAATGAAAGGGCAGTTCCTGGCCTTCATCCACCAGCAAAAGTTTTTCCGCATAGGGTTTTGGATATTTTTCTTTATTATTAAAATTACCGTTACGGTACGTAAAGATAGTAAGTCCCACCTTCTTAAAATTCCCGCCAAAGTCTGAAATATCCCATCCTAACATATTATCCACAAGTTCACGCTCATCTTCCCCAATCTTACGCCAGTCATCGGGGGACCATGTAGCAAAGGGTGGAAATTCCAGACCCCTACCCCGGACAAATGCCAGGGATTCCCGTATTATCTTGTTCAATTCAGAACGTTTCATATGGAGCTCCTTTTAGTTTATCTCAATCACCGTATAGATACCGGCGTTCTTGACCTTCAGAGAATTTCCTTCAAGACTACTCACGGCGCCGGAATTTTCCGGGAAGCTGTACACTTTTGCCGATTTGGCGGAAAAATTCAGCTTGAAGGCTGCTTCCGCTATCGGGTCAATCAAGTGGGTTTGTTCATTAAAGCTATAGTTCAAAATATGCAGTGAATAACCGGTTTTTGTTTTATGCAGGGCAATCCCGAATTTTTTACTGTCAGCAGCCTCAACCAGCCCTTTGTTTTTTGCAAGTTCCCCCACTAATACCGCCCGGTCAGCCTGCTTATAATTAGTGTACTTGGATAATGCAGCCGTTGCCCGGGCATAGGTAATTACCGCTCCCCCTGCGGCGGCGAATGCGTTAAGCGCCGCTGCACTGGTTTCGTCCAGGAGGAACGCATCGGGGACCACCACTTTTTTATATCCCTTGAGACGTTCGACGGTAAGGATTTCATCGGGGCTTTCGTAGATAACATTATAGAGTACCTGGGCATCGCTCAGATCCTGAACGAGGTTAAAGAAATTCCCGAAATCTCCCTGGTTCGAAAAAGCCCCCTGCCTGCCAAGTTCTTCCACTCCCTTGAGGCTTATCTTTTCTACTTTGTTATACGTTGAATTAACATCGGTTGCCGGTTCAGAAACCATATTTTCATACGCTGAATTGTGATCGTAGATTACCGCAATATCCGCCACCGGGTTTTTGGTGAACAGATGTTCATTGGTATCCAGCCAGGGCCCTAAATTCTTCAGGAGCCGGAGATCCGGCCAGAATGCATCCCGGACCTGATTCTGCAGCCAGGAACCATAGGGGAAGGCTACATGAAAACCATGGGCAATCGGCTCAAGGGCAAACATAATAAACCGGTCGTTGATGCCATTTTTAATATCCACCAGCATATCCCGTACATACTGATTAGGATCTTCCACAAAGCAGCATTCCTTACCATTGAGCCAGCCGAATGCAAACTTATACCAGCCATCCTGCCGCAGGGTTATGGCAGTTTTTTCACCCGCCAGCAGATCCAAATGTTTTTTGGAACTCCAGGCAATGGGCATACACTGGAACAGATTGGCGGTAACCGGGAAATTTTCACCCCGTGCTTTTTTCCCATAGGCCTTAGCATGGGTTGAAAGCTCCCGCACCACCCATTCAATGGAATCCATCTGCATATTGAAGAAATGCCGGTATAGGGGGATATCCCAACGGTCATTCCCATTAAAGGCTAAAAGATTTTCATCGGTATAGCCTTTGCCCAGAAGGTACTTGCGATAGTCAAAGGCATCAAGACTTCCCGCATCCGCCGGAAGCGCTATGTTGTTCTTTTTCAGGTAACGGCGGAACTTATCCAAACATTCAGGACAGAAACAACCGGCATTGGAGAGGATATGTTTCTGGGTATCGTATTCATCAATGTGCAGCCCGCCGGCCCCGGCATCGATCATCAGTTCCACATCCCGCTTCATGTACGTAAGGTAGGATTCCTTGTTGCAGCAGGGGGAATAACATTTGTGATCATGGTTCGGCGCCATAAGCCAGGCGGAAAGAATATTACGTCCTTCCAGGGATGTGGATTTAAATTCCTGGAGGAAATCCCCCACCTTTTTTCCCTGCCAGTCCAAGAGACCGTTGGGAAAGAATTTTTCTATCGGATCAAAAAGCTTGGGATATTTATTGGTGGATAATTCACTCATCCCCACATATTTATGGTTCTTTGAGGCGCCCCGCAGGATATTCAGGGACAGGAGCTTACTTTCATCTTCATTAAATTCGGCGCCGAATTCCCAGAGTTGGGCCTTCCACAAAACCGAAAACACCTTAACCCCCCGCTTGGCGCACTCATGGCAGAATTCGCTGTCGTTCATGAAACCGTAGAGCCGCATTCTGGGGGAGGTGTCGCCGAAGGCCTCCTTTTCCATATAGGGCAAACCAATGGCGCCGCTGCCCAGGCTGGACCAAATAAGCATATTCGCATGAATATCGCTGATATCGTCCACCATCTGCATGTTTTTCTGGGGCAAACTGGGATGATAATTCCACATATCCCGGTACCAGCCCATGAAATAAAGTCCCTTAAGCATAGTTTCCTTCCTTCAATTAAATTAACCTTCAGCTTTTAAGGCCGGAGAGTAAGGTGCCCTTGATAAGATGTTTTTGTCCAATTATATATACCACCGAAGGAACAACCAGGGAGATCATGACCCCCGCAAGAATGTAGGCCAGGCTGCCCGCGGAACGGAACCCCTTGAGGGTCTGCATACCCATGGGAAGGGTAAACTTCTCGGTTGAATTGATGTAGATGAGGGGAGCGAAAAAGTTATTCCATTGTGCAATAAACTGAATAAAGGCAACCACAACCAGGGATGGTACCGACATGGGGATGATTACATTCCAATAAATACGGAACTTATTACAGCCGTCTATGACCGCCGCATCATAGTAACTATTGGGAATACCCGCCATGAACTGCCGGAGCAGGAAAATACCAAATGGATTTGCGATATACGGTAGTATCAATGCCAGCGGAGTATCTATCAAATTCATCCTGGATACAATCAGAAACTGTGCAACAACTATGGATTGGAAGGGGATCATGAGGCCGCAGATAATATAGATAAACATAATATTCTGACCCTTAAAATGCAGTTTTGCAAAGGAAAATGCCGCCATTGAAGAAAAGAGTAATGACACTGCCACTATGGAAACTACCACGACGATACTGTTGATTAAATACCGTCCAAATGGTAACGCCTTGAAAATATACGCATAATTTTCCCAGCGCCATTCGGTGGGGAAAAATGCCGGCGGCAGACTAAAAGAATCTTTGGGCAGCCGCAGAGAAGTAGAGAAAGCCCAGAAAAACGGAAACAACATAAGAATGCCTATAACGGTAAGGCAGACAACCAATGCGGTCTGTCCAATCTGATCCGATAAACTATGGTTTCTGATTTTATTTGGTTTTATTTTTTTCACTTTTATACCTCGCCTCTATTCACTATCATAGTTTACCCATTTTTTCTGAAATGCAAACATAAAAATAGTAACCACCAGAACAATAAGGAACAGAATTAAGCCCAATGTGGAAGCGTATCCAAAGTGATACTCCCCAAAGCCCTTCCGATAAATGTGCATGGCAATAGTCTGAGAAGAAACCCCCGGACCTCCCCTTGTAAGAAAGTAGGGTTCATCAAACATCTGGAAACAATTAATCAAAGTTGTGGTAATCACAAAGAAAAGGGTTGGCGTAAGCAGAGGCAGCTTTACATGGAAAAACTGCTGTAGTTTACTTGCCCCATCAATGCTTGCAGCTTCCAGGTAAACATCCGGTACATTTCTAAGACCTATGTAATAGTACAAAAAAGCGTTGCCAATGAATTTCCAGGCGCTGAACAAAGCAACCGAAAGGAGGGACCACTTCGTATCGGCCAACCACCGGATTGGGGCAATGCCGAATTGACTCAGGATCCAATTGAAAACGCCAAAGTTATAGTCGTAGAGATACCCCCATACCAGGACAATTGAAGCGGTGGTGACAACCAGGGGGAAATAAAATACCGTCCGAAAGAACCCCTGGAAAAAACGGCTCCTGACCGAATCAATGAGGGTCGCTAAAACAAGACCCAGGATGATATGTACGGGGGCGATAATACAGATAAATTTAAGCGTATTGAACACCACGATTTTAAAATCCGGATCCGTAAATAACTTGAAAAAATTTGTTAATCCGACAAATTCAAGGGGAGACAGAAGGCTGAAATCTGAGAAACTTAAAATAAAAACAGTCATAAAAATCGGGATGCCGATAAATGCCGTATAAAACAAGACCGTAGGAAGTATAAAAAGATACCCGGAAACATTTTCCCTTATGGTGCGCTGCTTTTGGCTAACCGTATGTACCGTTTTTGTCCCCATGGGATTGACTCCTTACACTTTTAAATCAACCGAATCCGGAATTATGTTCCGGATTCGGTAAAAAATTATCATCCTGAAAAGGATACGCAATAACCTTAGTTTTTAAACAGGCTATTAACAACCCTAATCTGCGCATCGGTCTTACGGAAGCTGCTCTCTGCAAATACTTGGTTAATCTCAGCGGCGGCCAAATCCAGGGCCTGCTTGGCGGGCATCTGATTTGAATAGATTATGTCCATGTATTTGCCGTAAATATTTGCAAGATCCGCATACTCAGGCGGATCCTGGCTGCGGCGCCATTGACCGGAATTATATACCTGATACATGGATTTCCAGTTATCAATAGTCCGATCCTTTGCCAGGATCTGTTCACCAAATATTTGGTTAGCCGGCAGGGAACCGGTTGTAAGGAAGGTATCAACATAGGTCTGACCAGCACACCAGATAGCAACTTTTTTTGCAGCATCCGGAACCTTGGTGCTCTTCAATACCACAAAACAGGCGTCACCGGCGCAGGAGACATTCCCCGCCTTACCCGCCGGTACTAATTGGGTATAGATGGTATCGTAGAGTTCACTGGCAGCATAATCATTTGAGACCCAACGGCCTATCCATTGCATGGCAGCGCGTCCCTGGATTACCAATTCTGTCTCACTAATAGTTTGGCTGGGCTGGGGAGCATAACCATATTTAAAAATGGCGTCCTGCAGGAACTGGAATACTTCTACGCTCTCGGGAGAATTGATTGCCGCTGCATCCCAGTTGTTATTTAACGGGGCCGCGCCATTGGAATAGAGAAGCGCCTGAAGACAGAAGAAATTCGTGGGTACCGCAAAGGCAAAAGCGCCCGTATCGGCGGCCTTTATTTTGGCGCAGATATCCCTAAAATCGTCCCAGGTCCAGTTATCCGGGGGCAGCGCAACACCGGCTTTTTGGAATATGTCCTTGCGGATATGGGTAACCACCGAGTTTGCTTCAAAGGGGTACCCATAGAGCTTACCATCCACGACGAATATCTTCAGCAATTCCTTATCAATACCCTCCGACCGGATGCTCTGAAGCTCCTCGGGATGCGCGGCAATATAGTCGTCCAAAGGCTGGGCCAGATCGTTCATGATCATGAATCCAACCCCTTCCAGGCCCAGACTGATAACATCCGGGGCATTGCCGCTGGCAATCATGGTCTGGATTTTCATCAAGAACCCGTTCCAGTTTGATCCATAGGAATCGCTGGTTATGAACTGGAATTCCGGAATGATACCGGGATTTTCCTTTACAAATGCATCAAAAACCGTCTTTTGAGCGGTACTTAGGGCGTTGCCATCGTTAAAAAGGGCAACCTTGACCCTTACCGGACCACCGGCAGCGGCGGTGGCAGCTTTTTTTCCACCACAGGCGACAAATGCTAATGCCAGGATTAGGCATAGCAGAATTGGAATGATTTTTTTCATCTTAGCCTCCTTAAAAGTATTTAGGACCTTAACAAAGGTTTAGTATATGATTTAAAAATTCATATACTTATTTAGTGGAAGATACCTCCTTTGACTAACCAATACTACCATGTGTTTTTTATTAATGCAAGTCTTTTTTTAAGAAATTGTATATAAATTTTTACATGAAAACGACTAAATATTAACTAATTTTTTTACACTCCCCCGAGGTACCAGGGTGGTTAAAAGTTGGGTTTTTGTATGGATTTCTTCACCGTCATCACAGAGGGCGAGCAGCCTGCGTACGGCTACCTGGCCAAGTTCCCTTTTAAGGACATTAATCGTTGTTAGCGGCGGAGAGGTCATATCACAAAAGGGCATATTGTCAAAACCGATCAGGGATACATCATCCGGAATACGGTATCCGAATTCCTGCAAAGCCTTCATCGCCCCAAAGGTAATAATATCGTTTACGACACAATAGGCCGTTGGAATTGCATGTTTACCCTGTAAATACCGGCACATATCCTCATAGGCGTCATTGGAAGTAGGCCCCAGGCTGATACAATACCGGTTATCAACTTTTAGGCCATAGGATTCCATAGCCCTGATAAAGCCGTTTTTCCGGTAATAAAAATTACGAATTGGTACGGAACTATCAATATAACCTATTTCATGATGCCCGTTTTCTACCAGGCAGGTGACTGAAACATAGAGGGAATCCGAATTATTCATCAATACGGTATCAAAATTCCCCTCCCTGAACCATGCATCTAAAACAACAATGGGCCCCAGGGTGTTGAGAAAAGGACGCATATCCGCCCATTCCAATTCCGTAGCCAACAGGATAATCCCCGAATTACGTTCCCGAATCAACTGCTCCAATTTCGACCGGTATCCGCTTTCTCCTTCTTTTATGGTTACAATCTTAGTATCAAGTCCATGGGCGTGGCCTTCACTTTCCACTCCATCCAATAGGGCGGCAATAAGGGGGGTGTTCGTTAATACCAGTCCGCTTTTCTTATACATCACCAGTTTTATGCTGGTAATGTGGGTTGAATTGAGATATCCGGTCTCCTTTGCAACTTTGAGGATGGTTTCCGTGGTTTTAGAATTCACCCCCCTTTTATTATTCAAAACATTGGAAATAGTTGCCTGTGAAAATCCAGTGATAGCGCTAATTGTTTTTATATTAGTTTTCATTTTATTCACCACTTTCCAGTAAATTTTGAATTCAAAGCAACGTAATAATCCAGCAAGGGTAGTACCTTCATATTTTCATAGTCCATTTTCATGTATTAATCAATAGGTATTGTAAAATTTTATTCGTTTTTTTATATCCATGGGCGATTGACCAATCACCTATGGGTATAAAATATCAGAACTTCCAGCCTACGCTTAGGGCCGGCCTAAGATAGCCCGGTTCAGAACGGTCATCCGGGGACAGGATCTGGGTAAAATCGACGCCGGCTTCGATAAAAAACGGCCCCTTGATAAGCCACTGGAAGGAAAGCCCTGCAACAAGGGATAGGTACTGGCTGTCCAGGGAATCGCCCTTACCGGCATGGTAGTCAAAATAAAAATCCCCTATTACGCCGAGCCCTGCCCCAAGGCGGAAATTAAAGGCCATAATCCGGTTTGGCAGCCATAGCTGGTACAGCAGGCTGAGCTGCGCCCCGAAAAGCCGGGCTGCAACATCATAGTTTTCCTTTTGCGTTTCCAGCTTATTCCAGGAGGCGCCTAACTCCAGCCCCAGATTACACCAGCCCCACTTAAGGGGAACAACAGTTCCCCTGGCCACGGCGCCCAGGGGAAATAAAAGCTTATCGAAAGTATCACTGTTGAACAGAGCCCCATAGAGAGGGACAAGGGGAGCGTATCCCACAGAAACATTAATATCGGGACGGCCCGGGACATACTGCTCCGGCGGATCGGGACGGCTGATACGCAGGATGCCCCGGGAACTGTCCAGCCCGCCGGGATTTCGGACATACACATCATAAGCGCCCGGCTCAAGCTGCCCGCTGTTAAAGATAAGCTGCGCCGTATTCCCGTTAATCTCCGTCCTCAGGGGATGTATCTCCTGTTCAGGTTCCGGGCGGCGGAGCATAATAAGCGCTCCGGGGGCTAAGCCCTCTGTATCTAGGACAAGCTGCTGCGATTGAGTATTCCCGTCCAGAACTATTTCTTCGGGGGCAAACGTAAGTATCTTTGGCTGAATGGCACGCAGGACTTCAAAATAAACCCAATCCATGGTATATTCAAGCCTATCCAGGAGATTATACACCATTACTGTGTACCGGTACTGTCCTGGCTGAAGAGAAAGTATTCCGTAATTTTCTTCCGTTATTTCACGCAGTATTTCTACATTTTCTCCGTTCTGTTCTTTCTCAAGGATCAGCTCATAACGGAGCGCAAATTCATCGTGGTCCCAGGAAAGGCGCTGCATAAACCTTGGTCTATCATCTTCCCATACAATAAAATAACCATCCTCATCATGTGGCGTATCCTCTGCATATACGACTGCCGCAGGAGGCATACACATAATTAGTAATACTGATAAAGTAACGATGCGCTTACTGGCCATAGATTATACCCGGGTTGTTTGCGGTTTTACGCTGCATCATGGGAAGGTCCACCGTAAAACTATTTTCACCGACGGCTCCCCGTTGAATAGGATCCCCCGCAGCCTGATTGACAGCCTCCACCTGCCACATAAAGCTGCCGTTCTCCAGCAGGCTTAAGTCACTGAGGGTATGGGAATTCTGCGCCAAGGTCCGGCTTTCTATAAGATGCCGGCTGTCCCCCTCCTCCTTGTAGAGGGCAAAAATGTAGGCATCCGCACCCGGAACGGCTTCCCAGACAAACGTAATAATCCGGGACTCCCGCAGCTGCCCGGGGCCGATGATGTACCCGTTTTCCGGCCGCCGCCCCAGAGCTTCCGGAAGAAGGGGATCCGGGATTGAAACTGCGGCCGCAGCCGGCGGTGGTGATGGCGTGGTCGACAGCGGCGCTGGAACCGGCTGCGGACGGTCGGACGGTGGTTCTGACAGAGGAGGTGATGGCGTTTCAAAGATCGGCGCTGGAGCCGGC
The DNA here is from genome assembly GCF_000297095.1 of Treponema primitia ZAS-1. Lineage (NCBI taxonomy): Bacteria > Pseudomonadati > Spirochaetota > Spirochaetia > Treponematales > Treponemataceae > Treponema > Treponema primitia. Next base: position 18,683 of record NZ_AEEA01000175.1, read on the forward strand.
TGCGGACGGCGGGGTGGTGGTTCAGGCCGCGGGGCGGGCTGCAGGGTAGATGTTCCCTCCATGGCGGTAAAAGGCCGGGATGGCGAAATCGCAGAAATGGCTCCTTCGCTATCGGTCTGGTATACGCCCCAATAATACTGCCCTTCCCCAAGAAGGGTCTCCCCGGCGCCGTAAACAGTATAATTATTGGTTACCTGCCGGGTAATAAGGGGATCCCGTAAATCCTCCGAGGCGGCAATTAGCAGCGTATAGGATCCTGCCTCGGCCTCGTTTTGCCAGGAGAAATAGAAGTCTTCCCGGTCCCCGGCGACATTGAGTATAGCATCAGGCCGGGGGTTCAGCAGGACGGGGGCTTCCAGGTTTCCACTTTGGGTGATAGTAAAAGATGCCGGAGCCGACGGGGCAAGGTTCCCCTCATATTCATCGGTAAAGACCGGCGTTATCCGCCAGTACCAGCGCCCCGTTCCTAGGCCGGTATGGGTGATGGACATGAGGTTCCCCGAGCCGCCCCGTACCAGTTCCCGCAGCGCGGGACTTACAAAGCCGGGATTATCCGCAACGTCTAATAAATGGAAAGAAATTTCCGGCGATGAGGTCCACTGAAACCGCACTGCCGGGATTTTGTTCCGATACTGATATTCGCGGCCTTCCTCGGGGTTCAGTGTCCGGGGAACCGCTATGGAGAGTATCATTAGTTTTCCTGAGGCCGTAGCGGCTGCGTCGGTTGTTCCGGATGCTGCGTTAGTTGTCCCATTCAAAGGGTAGGCCCGCCAGAAAAAAACACCCGGCGGTAGTTCCACCGAGGCCCGCTTTTGCTGTCCCCCATCCAGGGTATGGAGGATCCGCCTAAAACTCCGGTCCGAAGCAATCTCTATGCGGGTACGGTCGTTATCGCCATAGTTTTGCGGATTCCAGAAAAACTCCACCGGCATGGGACCGTCACCGCTGTGGATAAGCCGGGCGTTTGGTTTGGGGGAGAGCATTACTGTTTGGGGACTTTCAAGGATACGGCCTTCCGCGTCTTGGGTCAGCGCTTCTCCCGCAGACAGCTGCAGGTTTCCGCCATCCATATCTATTGCCGCACTGCCTTCACTTATGCGCAGGGAAAAGTTCCCCTCCCCGTCAACGCGGGCAGCCAGCACCGCGCCGCCGGCTGCGCGTATGGTCCTGCTCCCGGTATTCAGTATCAGGGAGGTCCCGCTTCCGGCGGAGGCGGTATCCACACTTATCCCGCCCTGGGTTAAATCAATCCGGTGTATGGTATGATCTGAAAAAATCTGTATCAGGCTGTTTTCCGTAAGATCGACGATGAGCCCCCCGGTAAAGGTTACGGAGGCTTCCGAAAGTTCAGCGGTACGGACATGGTCGCCGTCATATATGGGCGATTCTTTTTGCAGCCGGTCCCATATCATCCGGTCCATAAAGCGGCGCTGGGCTGCCTTGTACTTCCAGGTGATGGTCCCCACGGGCGCCGTGTTCTGCCTTAAAAGTGTCCGGTTGAAATCAAGCCAGAAAAGCCAGAGGCAAAAAAAAGCCCCCGCAAGGCAGAGAAGGATAACCATATAATCGGCGGGGCCCATGGTCCGGTTGTTTTTAGCAATGCCCATCTTTTTTAATCTTGTACTTCAGAACCTTCGCATTGACATCTACGCTGCAGAGATCCGGTTCACAAATGCCCAGCATGTTCCGCAGTTCCGTCAGTGTCCGGGGATGGGGCTGCTCCATACCTTCTTTAACGATCAGATTTACTACCGCGAACATCCGTACGGGCTTTCCCCTGCCCTTTACGGTTACCACCGGCATTTCTTCGGTGATCAAATATTTTCCCACAAGGTTCCAGGTATCTTCGGTAATCAAAATGTCCGTTCCCAGGGGTTTGTTCACCGCTTCGGTACGGCTTGCCAGGTTTACTGCGTCGCCGATGACCGTATACTCCATGCGCTGGGGGGATCCAATCTGTCCCACGGTGACAATTCCCGAATTGATGCCGCAGCCGATCCTGATAACCGGGTCGGCGGGATCATCCGGCTGCCGCCTGCGGTTCATTTCCAGCAGGGCTACGCGCATCAACAGGGCGGCCCGTACTGCGTTAAGGGCATCATGTTCCGTAACCCCTGTGGTATAGGCGGTTCCCCAGTGGGCCATCACCGAATCCCCGATATACTTGTCCACCACGCCGTTGGTTTTCTCCACACACTCCACCATGCGGGTAAGGTATGCGTTCAGCCAGGCGACAATCTTATCGGAGGCTTCGTTACCAAAGGTGTTGGTAAAATTTTCACTTATCGCCGTAAAACTGCGGATATCGGAAAAGAAAATGGTGGCGTACTTCGGTTCCCCGCCGGGCCGGATTTCACCCCGCATTGCCCGTACGGCGATTTCCCGGTTGGTAAAGTGGCCGAAAATACCCAGGGCATTGCTCATCTTGACGAAACTTTCGGACAGGAGGCCGATTTCGTCCCGCCGCTTTTCCGCAAGCGGCACCTCAAACTGCCCTTCCTCAATCTCCCTCGCCGCAATGGTCAATCGCTCCAGGGGTCTGCTGATAGTCTTGGAGTAGAACCAGATAAAGAGAATGGAGATAAAAAGCACCGCCCCGGTTAAAAAGATATTCCGCCGGGTGGTGGCGCTTATCCCCTCAAAGATCACCCGGGATTCTACGGTGGTGATCACCACCGCATTGGCAATGGCAAGCTTCCGAAATGCGCCGAATTGCCGGTTCCCCGCCAAATCGGTGTAGAGGGTTTGGAAATTCTGTTCCCGGCTTTCCCGGAGCATTCTCACCAGGGGATCATTTATCATATTTGCCCCGGCCATGACCAGCCGGTGATCCCCATGGATTAGAATATCCGCAGCATCATTGACCATAAAGGAAACATTAACGAAACCGCCAAAGGCATCGCTTAAGCTTTCTGAAGAGAATATGATGGTCACGGTCTCAGTTTCTCTGCCGCCTGAGCCCTGGTAGGGCAAGAGCATAGCCAGGACAGGTATGCCGAAGACCGGCGCGGTGTTTAAGAGTACCGTCTCCCCCATGCGGGCATGTTCTACATCCTGAATGGAACTATCCATAAATTCATCTACCAGGGCAGTTTCAATTTCATTGCTTACAAAAAACCCGTCGTTAATCAGCATCCGTTCACCCATGGCAAGGGCGGCTATATCCGGGTTCCGTTCAAAGTAGATGTCCGCAATCTGCCGGGAAAGCTCAGACCATAACTCAGTTGACCCCGGGCCTACGCCGGCCCTCACCGCATTGATGGAATCCAGAAGCAGCAGCGCGTCGGATCGGATCGTCTGCAGGGTGTTTTCCGCCTGCGCGGCGGATCGCTGGTTGATCGTAAAATTGTTATCCTCCGCGGTAATCCGCAAATCCCGGGAGACCATAACCGACCCCAGGACGGTAATAGATCCCAGGGAAATGAGCAATAGGAAAACGATGATGATTACCAGCTTAATCCCGATGGGATAGCGTACCCTGCCAGGCGCGGGAGACTTCGCTGCACCATGCAATTCGACTTTGCTGGTTTCTTCTTTTTTGCCTGCCACTCTGTTTCCCCTGTCTTTCTCCATATAGCAACTTACCCTGTTATTACGGCCCAATCATTATTCCGCTGTCATCAATATGGGTTGAACCTGAATAGGTGTTCGGCGAGAGGTATATATTAAACCTGTCTTTGTTGTCCCGGATAAGGGTTCCCGTTCCCGCTAATACCCGGGTGCTTCCCCATGAGGCCGTCGCTACCCGAATTGCCGCAACGGGTATCCTTCCGGTCAGATTGCCCCGTATGGTGATAAATGTATTTAACCGAAGATATACCCAATCGCCGTGGGCAACCGCCGCTCCGCCCTCCATGGAGAATTTACAGGTACTATCCACATACACCCCATTACCGATCATGGCGGAATTACCGCTCATGGCGAACTCACCGGAGTCGAACAAAAACACTCCGTTACCCAGGGAGGCGGCGTTCCCTTCACCGCTCCCGTTCCCGCCTATGGTTCCGCCGCTCATATTGAAGGTAATGCCCTCCACATACACCCCGCCGCCGTGATCAGCGCGATTGGAGCGGATAGTCCCCCCGGTCATAGAAAAACTACCACCCACAGCATACACCCCGCCGCCGCGGTTTGCGTTATACCCGGGGCTTGATAAGGAACTGCCCCCTATGGTTCCCGCCGACATAGTAAAACTACCGCCCGCAAGATACACCTGTCCGCCGTTGCCATAATTGTTGAGATCGGTTGAGGTAGTATCGCTGGAAGCAAAGTTATCGGCGATGGTTCCCCCGCTCATATTGAAGGTGCTCCCGGCGCCGATATATACCCCTCCGCCTCCGAAGGTAGTATTCGCAGCATTATTTTCGCTGATTTTCCCGCCGTAGAGATTAAAGACGCCGCTGCTTTTTACATAAACCCCGCCGCCGCGATTACTATAGTTGGTATTCCAATTGTTTCGCAGGGTTACCCCGTCGTACATATTCAATGTCCCGCCATCCACCGTAATAAGGGCGGCGCTGGCCCATATATAACCGGGATCCGCGTGGTTCCCATCGATAATAAGTTCGCCGCTGCCGCCGGGGGTATCAAAACCTAAGTATAAAGCTGTCCCCGCGCTTATCGTAAAGAGACTGTCTGTAAACTCTATAGGATCCTTCCTCCGGGTTATGGTAACGACGCTTCCCGCTTTGGGGACAAGCCGTATCTGTCTGCCGCCCGTAATTGTGTAGCCCGTCGTCCCGGTCCCCTCCGGCAGGATAATACTTTGTAAAAGGGTAATTTCATCGGAGCTGCCTGCGCCCCCCGCCGGCACCGCGTCTATGGCCTCCTTAAGGGACGCATAGGGTATTGTTCCCCGCATGGCGACTGCGCTCACGGTTTCTGCAAATACCGCGGTCACCGTTATATCGGCGGCAGGCATGGTAATTAAATTCGACCCCGCAACAAGGGGGATAGTGGCGACACCATCGGTATAGCCGGCGCTTGTTAGGGTATACCCGCTGTTCGGTGTAAGCGTCAGGGTAAGCTGGGCACCAGCAGCGGCGGTTGTTACCGGCGTCCCCGCAATGGCTGCCGTTACCGTTCCATTGGCAGGGCTGGCGGTGTTTATGGTGATGGTATAAACGGTAGTATCCGCCGCCGTCGTTACGGTCACGATATACGGCTGGGTTGTACCGTCCGCCGCCGTTACCGTGTAGGTTTGCGGTGCGCTGAAATCCTGCGCTACCCCCGTATCGGGGTTAATAGACGCCCCGGTATGGGTAAGCGCGGGGGCAAGGCTGGTAACATTGGTCCCGTAGGGCACGGTTACCGCAATGGTGTGCGCATCTTCGTTTATGGTTCCGCTCTCCCCTGCCAGGGTAAAGCCAGTTATCGCCTTGGCGCCGCTCAATGCCGGGGTTACGGTCACGACATAGTCTGCGGTGGAATTGTTCTCCGCCGTGACCGTGTAGGTAACCGGGCTGGTGAAATCAAGGTTGGTAAAAACAGCCGGGGATACGCTCAGCGCCGTCCCGCCGCTTTGGGCAATGGTCATCCCGGTGTGGGTAACGGACGCAGTCATACTACTTACAACAGTCCCGTAAGGCGCCGCGACAGCAACCGTCCTTGGCACAGCAGCTTCGTCAATCACGCCGACGGCCATTACCGGGCTGGTAATACTGAACGCCGTAATCGCCTTGTCCGCTGCCGGCGGCGGTGGTGTATCCTCCGACACACAAATAATGGGGGGAATTATAATGTCAGTAAAACTGCGCCATCCGTCGGTGGTCCCTAGCTTTAGGGTAAGCGTGTATGTATCCCCCGGCTGTGCCCCGGCGATATGGATGAAAACCCGGTTGGAGTCACCACCTTCCACCCATATAGCAGCCGGGTCCGGCGCTATTCCGTTATTGAGTACCACATAACCCAGGTCATACCCCTGGCTATTATGCAAATTCAGATCCAGGATAAATTCAGGTGATGACGCGGCTGCGGGGGGGATACGGATAGACCCGTCCTCAAGGACAATACTTCCGGAAGTACCCAGGTCCCAGTCTTCCAGCCGGACCACACCGGTTTGGTGTGCAATAAAATCCTCTATGGACTGGCTGAAATTGTCACAGCCGGAAAGGGAGAGAACAAGTATGAAAAAAATTGCCCTGTACATGTACATGTACCTTCCCTTGCGTTTTCTAAAATATATGCTTTTTTCTTCGCAAGATTCATTTGTACATGTACCTTTCTGTGAGTTTTTTAAATTATACGCTTTTTCTTCGTAAGATTCACCGTTTTTTGTTCTTTACCGAATTTTAACTACACAAACCGCATATCCATCAGGGTAATATCATCCACCAAGGGCGCCTCTCCCAACCACTGATCAATTTCAGTGTCCATAAGAGCGGGAATATCACGATGATCGTGGGCGTGAAATGTTTTGAGCAGATTAAAGGCGTTTTTTTCTCCGAACTTTTCCCCGGAAAGGGCGGTCATGTTGGGGAGGCCGTTGGTGTGGGTGGCGATGCGCAAGCCTGTTTTAATGGGAACGATCTGGCCTTTATCCACATCCAGTTCTTCATTCAGGCCCAGGGGGGGCATATTGGGGGACACCAGTTTGTAGGAAAGGTGGTTGCCATCGGAGGGGAGAAAAATATGGATAGGAGAAAAACCGCAGTTGTGGATCTTCACGGTCATGGTGGAAAAATCAATGTAGAAAAGCACCGCCCCTACCCGCAGACCCGTGGGGTTCACATCCCGGACCAGGGTGTTGATAAACTCCGTCATCCGTTCCGGGTAACCGTCATAATCGGAAAGGACCAGGGTTTCAAAACAGGCGCCCAGGGCCATGGCGGCCATTGAGCCGGAGATGTTCTGGGCCGCCACATCAAAACAGCCCACCATGTATTGGCCCTTCCAGATCTGAAAAACCTGGTAAAAATCTCCGCCGATTTCGTTGGCCATTTTATTGTAAAACAGGAGCTTGATACGTTTATCGTCGATCACCGCTTTTGCCAGGAGCTTCTTCTGAATTTCCCGCGCCTGGGCCATGTCCTGCGCACGAAGACTGTTGGTGTACTTCAGCATATTCTGGAGGCTGACTATCCCCAGGTACGTATGGTTGTATTCCAGGATGAACCACACCGCATCCTTGCCGGGATCCCCTGAGAAGTATTCGTCCATCAGGGTGCTGATAAAGGTGGTGGCATCTACCGTGGCCCGGGCGGGGATGACGAAGAGGTGGAGTTCCCGCAGCCAGGCGCGCATACGGGCGGAAACACCGTCGAAGGTTTCCAGCATGGCCCGGGCGGGGATAACGCCGATTATTTTGCCTTCGCTTATAACAGGGATGGCTTCCAACTCGGGGTTTGACCGAAAAATCGTGAGGGCGGTCTCGTTGGTTTCCCCGAGCGGAACCGGGTCCGGACAAATCACCAGGGTTCCTACCTGGAGCGGAGAAAAACTAATGTCCGGCGCCTTGTTATTCGGATCCATAAAAACCAAACTCCTCTATAAAAACCGCATGTCCACCAGGGTTACATCGTCCGCAAGGGAAGCCTCCCCTATCCAGCCTGCGATCTCCTGATCCAGGAACCTCCGGAGACTATTCTGGGGAACCTGATGAAACTTCTTTAACAGGTCAAAGGTTTTATCCTCCCCATAACGCTCCCCGTAGACATTGGTCATGTCCGTCAAGCCGTCGGAATAGGCGGTAATCCGCAATCCCTTGGTAAGGGAAACAATCTGCCCGGTATCCACATCCAGCTCTTCCTGAATACCCAAGGGGGGAAGGCTGGGCTGTATGGCCTTAAAGGTTATCCGCTTATCTTCCAGGGGCACAAAGATCAACACCGGGGAAAAACCGCAGTTGTGGATCTTCACGGTCATGGTGGTAAAATCGATATAAAACAACACTGCGGTAACAAAGATACCCGGGGGATTCACATCCCGTACCAGGGAATTGATGAACTGGGTAGTTTTTTCCGCGCCGCCCTCAAATTTGAAGAGTTCCAGGGCGGAAAAACAGGCGCCCAGGGCCATGGTTGCCAGGGACCCGGAGATATTCTTCCCCGCCACATCAAAACAGCCAACCAGATAACGGTCCTTACCACCCCGGAAAACCCGGTAAAAATCCCCCCCAAGCTCATGGGCCATCTTATTGAAAAGCAGAACCTGGAGCCGTTTATCGTTAACCAGGGACTTATCCAGGAGGTTCTGCTGTATCTCCCCTGCCCGCAGCAGATCCCGAACCTGGATGCTATTGGTATACTCGACTATTTTACGGATCCCCACCACCCCAAAGTAGGCCTGTTTATACAGAACCACAAACCACGAGGCGTCATCCCCCTGTTCCCCCTTAAGGAAGTCCGCCATTACCGCATCAATGGATGTGGAAGCCTCAACGGTATCCAGGGCCGGAATCAGATAGGCTTCCAGACTGGTATCCAAGGCGGTGTATGAGGCGGAACCGGCTATCTTTTCCAGGGTAGAGCGGGAAATAACCCCCAATACCTTACCGTTTTGCTCCACCGGGACCACTTTCCGTTTCGGTTCATCCTTGAGGGAAGCGAGAACGTCAACCACGCTGGACCCAATACTTACCGGTTCGATAATTTCCGCAATGGATCCAATCTGGAGGGGAGAAAAATAATGGTCATGCGTAGCAACGCCCTGTTCATCCATATATAGTTGTATTAATAATACCATCCTGGTACCAATTGGACAACCTGGTCTTAATAGACTATTATTCAAAAAGGGAGTCCGGTGAATATACTATTTCAGTTTATTAATAAAATAATACCTAAAATCAATATCCTTTCGGGTAAGGCCGTCAAGGCGCTGGATCGTGTCCGTGGCGCCTCTTCCCCCCTGGCGGATCGCCTTTTGGCGGATGCCCTGCGTTTGGCGGAGATCCCCTCCCCTACCCATCAGGAGGAACAGCGGGCGGCTTTTATACTGGAACGTCTTGCAAACCTGCAAATATCCCCCCAAATGGATGAGC